>JBFKGB010000104.1:0-9793 GCA_041633535.1 Euzebya sp.
CCGGTCCTCGCCTATGGACGAGTTGGGCCCCGATCGCGTCGGTGCGGGGCGCCACCGCCCACCCCCACCCGCCAGCGGATCGTGCCGGTCCTCGCCCATGGACGAGTTCGGCCCCGATCGCGACGGTACGCGCCACCGCCACCGCCACCGCCGACCCCACCCACCCGAGGATCGTGCCGGTCCTCGCCCCTGGACGAGTTCGGCCCCGATCGCGACGGTACGAGGGGGGTCAGCCCTGCTGCAGATGGATGGCGTAGGCGTCGGACATGGCCTGCCACGACGCGTCGATGATGTTGGCGTCCACGCCGACGGTGGTGTACTCGCGCTCGCCGTCGCTGGAGGTGATCAGCACCCGCGTGGTCGAGGCGGTGCCGCCGCCGTTGTCCAGGATCCGGACCTTGTAGTCGGCCAGGTGCAGGTGCTCCAGCGGTAGGGCCTGCCCGACCGCCGCACGGAACGCGTGGTCCAGGGCGTCGACGGGCCCGTTGCCCTCACCGACGCCGATGAACCGCTCGTCCCCCACCCAGACCTTGACGGTCGCCTCGGCCATGCGGCTGCCGTCCTCGCGGCGCTCCACCATCGTGCGGAACGACTCCAGACGGAACCGCTCGGTGATCTGACCGGTGTGGCGCCGCACCAGCAGCTCGAACGAGGCGTCGGCCGCCTCGAAGGAGTACCCCAGGTGCTCGAGCTCCTTCACGCGGTCCAGCACCGCCTGGGCGTCGGCGGAGTCCAGGTCCAGACCCAGGTCCGCCCCCTTCATCACCACGGTCGCGCGGCCGGCAAGCTCGCTGATCAGCATCCGGATCTGGTTGCCGACGCTGCCCGGGTCGACGTGCTGGTACAGGTCGGTGTTCTTCGCCAGGGCGCTGGCGTGCAGCCCGGCCTTGTGGGCGAACGCGGCGTGGCCGACGTAGGGGGCCGACGGCCGGACCGACAGGTTCATGATCTCGGCCACCCGGTGGGCGACGTGGGTGATGCGCTGCACCGCCCCCTCCCCCACCACCTCGGGCATGTCCAGCTTCAGCGCCAGGTTCGGGATGATCGAGGAGAGGTTGGCGTTTCCGGTCCGCTCACCGATGCCGTTGACGGTCCCCTGGACGTGGGTCACGCCGGCCTTCATCGCCACCAGCGAGTTCGCGACGGCGCAGTCGGTGTCGTTGTGGACGTGGATGCCGACCTGCACCTGCCCGCCGACGGTGGCCATGACGTCGCTGACGACCCGCTCGACCTCGTCGGGCAGCATGCCGCCGTTGGTGTCGCACAGCACGACGCACTCCGCCCCGCCGGCGACGGCGGCCTGCAGCGCCTCCAGGGCGTAGGCGCGGTCATGGCGGTAGCCGTCGAAGAAGTGCTCGGCGTCGTAGAAGGCCCGACGTCCCTCGCCGCGGATCAGCTCGAAGGAGGACCGCAGCATCGCCAGGTTCTCCTCACCCGTCGTCCCGATCGCCTCGACGACGTGCTGGATGTCGGCCTTGCCGACCAGCGTGACGATGCCGGTCCGAGCCTCCAGCAGGGCCGCCAGGTTCTCGTCGCCCGCGGCCTCGCGGCCGGGCTTGCGGGTCATGCCGAAGGCCACCAGCTGGGCGACCTCCAGCGACAGCTCACCCTCGGCGGCACGCTTGAAGAACTCGGTGTCCTTGGGGTTGGCGCCCGGCCAGCCACCCTCGATGTAGGGCACACCCAGGCTGTCGATGGTGCGGGCGACACGCAGCTTGTCCTCCACGGACAGGCTGATGCCCTCCTGCTGGGTGCCGTCGCGGAGGGTGGTGTCGTACAGCTCGACCGTCATAGGCAGCAAGGGTAACGGCCCTGCCGCGGGGGGCACGATCCGTCCCCGTTCGTGCCCCCAGGACGTCGCAGCGTCAGACCAGGACGTCCTCGACGGCCCGATCGGCCGTGGCGGGCACACCGGAGGAACGCATCGCGCGTCGCGGGGTGCGTGCGGGGACCCGGACGGCCGGGCGGGCCCCGGCGGGCCGACGCGGCAGCTTCGCCAGCGCGAACGGCAGGCGGGGCAGGCCCACGCGGGGACGGATGCCCGACAGCTGGGCGACGGCCACGACGACCAGGACCACGCCCAGGGTCTGGGTCCCGGTCAGGGTCTCGCCCAGCACCAGCCCGGCGATGCCGGTGGCGACGATGGGCTCCAGCGGGCCCAGGACGGCGACCTCGCTGGTCGTCAGCCGCTGCAGGGCCGCGTACACGCCGACGATGGGGACGATGGTGGACAGGACGCCGTGCACGACGGCCAGGCCGACGCCGGCGGGCTGGGGCATCGCGGGGGCCGTCAGCAGGCCGACGACGACGATGACCAGCAGCGCGCCCAGCATGACCCAGAAGGTCCCGACCATCGGGGCGATGCCGGCACGACGGCCATCGGCGCTGGGGGCCAGCACCCTGGCGGAGATCCGCAGGTACACCGCGTAGCCGGTCGCCGAGACGAGGGCCAGCAGGACGCCGGCGTCGGGACGCCCGACGGGACTGCCCGCGGCGAGCCACAGCCCGGTCAGCGACGCCACCATGGTGGCGATGCGCAGGGGTGAGGGGACGGTGCGGTCGGCGATCGCGTCCAGCGCGATGACCACGATCGGGTAGCTGGACACGACCACGACGACCAGCGCCACCGGGGACAGCTGGACGGCGTTGTAGTAGGCGAGGGTCTGCCCGCCGAACGCCAGGCCCAGCACCACCAGCGTGCCGATCCTGCGGGCGCCGATGCGCCACAGCGACGGGCCGGTCAGCAGCGCCAGGACGGCGACGGCCGTCAGCAGCCGGATCAGCAGGAAGCTGACGGGCGTGGCGCCCAGGGCGTAGGCGCTCTTGGCGAGGGTGCTCCCGACGCCGGCGGCCAGGAAGGCGACGACGATGATGAGGCGGCCGACGGTGGCGGGCGGCAGGGCGGAGACGGACAGGCGTGCAGGCAGGTGCGGGCGCGGCAGCGACCGACGGGTGCCAGCGGGAGCAGGCAGCAGCATTTCGGCGGATCTTCTGGCGACCATCCCGGCGATCGCCGGTCGGCGTGCGTGGTCGCCTGACGAGGTGCCCTCTTCCGGCAGTCGAGGGCGGTGTACGGAGCGCGGATGACCCGCGGCCAGCGACATGGTGCACCCTCGGTGACCAGCCACTTACCTGTCCACACCTGTCCGTCGGAGACAGTCAGGCGCGGGCCGGGTCCGGGGTGTCCACGACCACGTCGTCCGAGGGGTCCACCGCGGCCCCGCTGGCGTCCTGCCCCAGCCACGCCTCGACCACGGCGATGCCGTTGTCCAGGTCGGTGGTGGTGATGACCAGACGGTCGTCGGCGGCCAGGTGGGTGCCGCCCCGCGGGACCAGGACCGCACGTCCCCGGACGATGGCGGCCAGCACCACGTCGTCGGGGGGCTGGCAGTCCACCAGCCGGCGGCCGACCAGCCGCGAGTCGGCGCTGAGCGCCACCTCGAGGATGTCGACGTCGACCGTCTCCAGCGGCAGGGCCTCGACGACGGTGCGGGTGGCCGACACGGTCCGCTCCAGCCCCAGCCGTCGCACCAGCGGGACCGCCGTGGTGCCCTGCAGCAGCGCCGAGGTCAGCACGACGAAGAACACGACGTTGAAGATCAGCGCCGCCTCGGGGATGCCGGCGGAGAACGCCAGCGTCGCCAGGACGATGGGGACGGCGCCGCGCATGCCCAGCCACGACGTCGCCACGATCTCGCGCCACGAGTGGTCGAACCAGACCAGGCTCAGCCACGTGCCGACCGGCCGGGCGATCAGCAGCAGCACGGCGGTGACGCCCAGCGAGGTCCAGGCGACCGCCCACAGCTGTGAGGGGAAGACCAGCAGGCCCAGCAGCAGGAACAGCCCGACCTCGACCCCGCCCGACAGCGCCCCCAGGAAGGACCTGACGGTCCCCCGGTACCGCGGCGCCTCGGCGGCGACGACGACGCCCGCCAGGTAGGTGGCCAGGAACCCCGACGCGCCGGCCGCCACCGCCGCGCCGTAGGCCAGCCCGCCGACGGCCAGGGCCAGGATCGGGTACAGACCGACGCCGCCCAGGGAGATCCGGCGCAGCGCCGCAGCGCCGATCCAGCCGACGACGACGCCGACGACCACCCCACCGATCATCTGCTGGGCGCCGAAGCTGAGCCACGCACCCGGCGAGGGCGGGGCGTCCCACGCCGACAGCAGGCCGACGGTCAGCAGGACGGCCACGGGGTCGTTGACCCCGGACTCGATCCGCAGGGTCGAGGACAGCCGTGCGGCGACGGGGGCGCGACGCAGCAGCGCGAACACGGCGGCCGCGTCGGTGGAGGCGACGATGGCGCCGAGCAGCCAGGCCAGCCGCGAGGGCACGTCCAGCAGCACCATGGTGCCCACGGCCGTCAGCCCTGCGGTCGTGGCGACGCCGATGGTGGCCAGCGCCAGCCCGGGTCCGGAGCCCAGGCGCAGGTGGTGGCGGTCGGTGCCCAGGCCGCCGTCGAAGAGGATCACGACCAGCGCGACGACGCTGAGGCTCTGCACCAGCTGCGGGTCGTCCAGCTGGATCCAGCCCAGCCCCTCCGAGCCGATGACCATCCCCAGGCCCAGGAACAGCAGCGATGCGGGGACCGACACGCGGTCGCCCAGCGCGGCGGCGATGACGGCGACGGCCAGCAGCGCCGCTCCGCCCAGCAGCGGCAGGTCCACCGGCAGCGACACCGCGATCGGGTGCTCGACGGCACCCGGCGTGGACCCGGTGACGAGGGCCAGGACGTGGGCCAGGACGACCGTGCCGCCCAGCAGCGCTGCGACCGCACCCAGGATGACCCGCAGGTTGTCCACGACGTCGGGGGCGCCGGGCCGGCGCTGCAGCATCCGGTGGGCCACGGCCAGGCCCAGCGTGCCCAGCGCCGCCGAGACGCCCAGGCGGAAGCCGCCCTCAAGCACCGGGCCGGGGGTGGTGGGGCCCAGCCCGACGACGGTGCCGACGGCCACCAGCAGGCCGACGGTCATGGTCACCGGGTGGATGGCCTGGCGCAGCGCCCAGCCGATCTCCTCCAGCAGCAGCCGGGTCAGCCCCGGTCCGGGCCGTGGGGAGGTGTCTCCGCGACCCCGGGCGCGTGCAACCCGCTGCCGCGCGGCAGCGAGGACAGCAGCCCGGATTATGTGCACTGCACCACCGTAGAGGGGCGGAGGGGGGCCCGCGTACCGGCTAGCGGGGAGCCTGGGCGTCCGCCGGACCGCCGACAGCTGCGCCCGCCGGACCGCCGACAGCTGCGCCCGCCGGACCGCCGACAGCTGCGCCCGCCGGATCGCCGACAGCTGCGCCCGCCGGATCGTCGGGCGACGTCTCGGCCGCCCTGTCGGGTGCGGTGCCGGGCGCGACCGGCGCGGCGACCACCCGGGCGGCCCGGTCCCACGTCAGGTAGTTCCAGGCCCAGTTGATCAGCACGCTGATGCGGTTGCGGAAGCCGATCAGGAAGTAGATGTGCAGCAGCAGCCAGGCCAGCCAGGCGATGCTGCCGGTGAACCGGATCCCGCCCGGCACCTCCGCGACCGCGGAGCGCCGGCCGATCGTGGCCATCGTGCCCTTGTCGACGTAGCGGAACGGGGCGCGGTGCGTCACGCCGTCGGTGATGGCCTTGGCGACGTACCGGCCCTGCTGCATCGCGACGGGCGCCAGCTGGGGCAGCAGCGCCCCCTCCTCGTCGGTGGCGGCGGCCAGGTCGCCGATGACGAACACCTCGGGGTGACCGGGGACGTGCAGGTCGTCGGTGACCACGATCCGGCCGGCCCGGCCGGTCTGCAGGCCCAGCAGCTCGCCCAGCGGCTCGGCCTGCACACCGGCGGCCCACACGCACGTCGCCGCGGGGATCTGGGTGCCGTCGTCCAGCTCGACGCACCGCTGCGTGACGCGCTTGACCGAGCGGCCCAGCCGCAGGTCCACACCGCGGCGCCGCAGGTCCTGGGCCGTCCGCTCCTGCAGCTTGGGGTGGAACGGCGTCAGGACCGCGTCGGCCATCTCGACCAGGTGGATGGTCGCGGCGTCCAGGTCAAGCTCCGGGAAGTCCTCGCGCATCACGCGGTCGTACAGCTCGCTGAGGGCCCCGGCCATCTCCACACCCGTCGGGCCACCGCCGACCACGACGACGTTGAGGGCGCCCGCCGTGACCAGGGCCGGGTCGGCGGCGCAGCGCTCGAACTGCTGCAGCAGGTGCTGGCGCAGCCCGACGGCGTCGTCCAGGGACTTCAGCCCGAACGCGTGCTGGTCGACCCCGTCGATGCCGAAGCTGGCGGTGCGGGCACCGGCGGCAAGCACCAGGTGGTCGTAGGGGATGTCACGCCCGGCGGCGGTGTGCAGCACCCGGGCGTCCAGGTCCGCCCCGACGACCTCGGCGGAGGCGAAGCTGACGCCCTTCTGCCGCTTGGTGATGCCGCGCACGGCGTAGGCGATGTCGCTGGGCTCCAGGCCCGCCGTGGCGACCTGGTACAGCAGCGGCTGGAACAGGTGGTGGTTGCGTCGGTCGAGGACCTCGACCTGCAGCCCCTCCCCTGCCAGCTCCTTGGCGACGGCCAGCCCGCCGAAGCCGGCGCCGACCACCACCACCCGTCGCGCGTCAGTCCCATGTGCAGTCATGGGTCCCCCATACCCTCAGTGCTGGCTCACGTAGTCCAGCATGTGGTCGTACTTGGGCTCGCGGCCCTTCACGACGCCGCGGAAGATCTCCTGGACCTGCTTGGTGATCGGCCCCGGCGGACCGATGACGCGGTCGTCGACCGAGCGGATCGGGACGATCTCGGCGGCGGTGCCGGTGAAGAACGCCTCGTCGGCGGTGTACAGGTCGTGGCGCAGCAGCGGTGCCTCGGTGAGGGTGATGTCGGCGTCGCGGGCGAAGTCCAGCACCGCGTCGCGGGTGACGCCCTGCAGCACGCCCTCGGAGGTGGGCGGGGTGACCAGCACCCCGTCCTTGACGATGAACACGTTCTCGCCGGACCCCTCGGCCACGCGGCCGTGCTCGTTCAGCAGGATCGCCTCGTCATAGCCGGCCCTGACGGCCTCGAGCTTGGCCAGCGAGGAGTTCACGTAGACCCCCGACGCCTTGGCGCCGGTCGGGATGACGTTGGGGCTGATCCGCTGCCACGAGCTGATCTTGACCCGCACGCCGCTGCTGAACCCCTCCTCACCCAGGTAGGCGCCCCACGGCCACACCGCGACCATGACCTTGACCGCCGACGGCATCGGGTTCAGCCCCATCTCGCCGTAGCCCAGGTAGACCAGGGGACGGATGTAGTAGCTGTCCTGCCCGTTGACCCGGCACAGCGCCCGGCTGGCGTCCATCAGCTCGTCGGGTGAGTAGGGGATGTCCATCGAGAGGATCCGGGCCGACCGGAACAGCCGCTCGATGTGGGCACGGTGCTGGAAGATCGCGGGTCCGCGGTCGGTGGCGTAGGCCCGGATGCCCTCGAAGACCGCCCAGCCGTAGTGCAGGGAGGGGGTGAGGACGTGGATCTTCGCCTCGTCCCAGTCCACCAGCTCGCCGTCCATCCAGATCTTCGACATCCGTGGGATGGGCATGGCCGTGGGCTCCTCTTGGTGGGGGTGGGGTGGTGCGGGTCAGCCGGCGACGAGGGTCGCGATGCGGTCGCCGAGCTCGTCGGTGGACCCGCCCATGTCGGGGCCGGCCATCGACGTCATCTCGGTCAGGACCTGTGCGGCGGCGTCCTCGACGGCCTGCGCGGCCTCGGTCTCGCCCAGAGTGGCCAGGCACAGGCCCAGCGACAGCACCGAGGCGACCGGGTTGGCCCAGCCCTTGCCGGTGATGTCGGGCGCCGAGCCGTGGACCGGCTCGAACATCGAGGGGTGGTCACCGGTGGGGTTCAGGTTGCCGCTGGCGGCCAGACCCAGGCCACCCTGCACCGCTGCACCCAGGTCGGTGATGATGTCGCCGAACAGGTTGTCGGTGACGACGGTGTCGAAGCGCTCGGGGCTGTTGACCAGGTACAGGCACATCGCGTCGACGTGGACGTAGTCGCGCTCGACCTGGGGGAAGTCGGCCTCGCCGACCTCGGTGAAGGTCCGCATCCACAGGTCACCGGCGTGGTTCAGCACGTTGGTCTTGTGCACCAGCGTCAGGTGGTTGCGGCGGGTGGTGGCGCGCTGGAAGGCGTCGCGCACGACACGCTCGACCCCGTGCCGGGTGTTGAGGGACTCCTGCGTCGCCACCTCGTTGGCGGTCCCGCGGTACAGCGAGCCGCCGGCGCCGGCGTACAGGCCCTCGGTGTTCTCGCGCACGATCACCATGTCGCAGCGCTCGGGCGTCAGGTCCGCGATCGGCGTGGGGACGCCGGGCAGCAGCTTCACGGGCCGCAGGTTGACGTACTGGTCGAAGGCGAACCGCAGCTTCAGCAGCAGCCCGCGCTCGAGGACGCCCGGGGGCACGTCGGGGGTGCCGACCGCACCCAGCAGGATGGCGTCGGTCATGTCGAGCTCGGCCATGACGCTGTCGGGCAGCACCTCGCCGGTCGACAGGTAGCGACGACCACCCAGGTCGTAGTCGGTGCGGGTCGTCGTGAAGCCGAACCGCTGCTCGGCGGCGTCCAGGGCCTTCAGGGCCTGGGCGGTCACCTCGGGACCCACCCCGTCGCCGCCGAGGATCGCGAGGTCGTAGCTGGTGCTCTGCTGTGCGCTCATCGCTCGTGCAGCCTACCGGTCGGGCGCGAGGACGGTCGTCGGCTGGCAGGATGATGGGCGAGGAGGAACAGCTTTTGTCCACGACCACGACCGAACCCGCCCAGACGCTGCACGGCACCCAGGTGCAGCTGCGCCTGATGACCGAGGACGACGTCGACGCGCTCACCGCCATCCTGGCCCAGCCGGGGATCTCCCGGTGGTGGGGCCGCTACGACGCCGACCGCGTCCGTGCGGACCTGCTGGACTCCGTCGGGACCGTCGTCTACGTCATCGAGGTCGACGGCGAGGTCGTCGGCAGCATCCAGTACACCGAGGAGCCCGCGCCGGACTACCGGCACGCCGGGCTGGACCTGTTCCTGTCCGTCGACCACCACGGCCGGGGGCTGGGCAGCGACGCCGTCCGCACCCTGTCCCGCCACCTGGTGCACGACCGCGGCCACCACCGGCTGGTCATCGACCCGCAGGTGGACAACCTGCCGGCCGTCGCCTGCTACGAGCGTGTCGGCTTCCGCAAGGTCGGCCTGATGCGCGCCTACGAGCGGGGCCAGGACGGCGAGTGGCACGACTGCCTGATGCTCGAGCTGCTGAAGGACGAGCTGGTCTGAGCGCCTGAGGTCCCCTCAGGCGCTGGCGGCCGCCTCGGCGGCCAGCTCGTCGTCCTCGTCCCAGTCGGGCAGCAGCGCCCGGGTGCCGATGACGGCGGCGACGCCCATCGGGATGACCTGGGCGACGCTGGCCGCGATGACCACGCGGGTCAGCCACCCGGGGAACAGGCTGGCGGTCTGCGAGGCCGACAGGACCGAGACGTACAGCAGGCCCTGGCCGATGAACACCGCGCCGGCGCCGACGCCCAGGGCCGTGAACGCCCCCTCCCTGCCCTGCATCGCCCGGACGGCGCCGAAGACGGCGATGGCGATGAAGAACGCCGTCTGGACCGCCGAGACCGCGGTCTGGCTGATCGGGATGGGCGTGGCGAACAGGTCGTCGACCAGGTGGAACACGTTGGCCAGCGCGAGCACCAGCAGCGTGCCACCGGCGATCCTGGACAGGCCCGGCCAGGACTCGCCGTCGGCCGCCGGCTTCGTGCGTGCCAGGGCGTAGACGACGGGGATCGACACCACGATCAGCGCCGGGACCAGC
>JBFKGB010000105.1:0-9774 GCA_041633535.1 Euzebya sp.
CGCGCCGTACGCCATCGCGGTGACGACGCCCCCGAGGCCCCCGCCCACGGGGGGGGGCCGTCTGCTGTCCGAGAGGCACCCCCATGCGCATCATCACCCCCCGCACCCCACCCGGCACGATGGAGCTGCTGCCCCGCCGCCAGGTGGCCTTCGACCGGATGGTCGACCGGATCCGCGCGGCCTACGAGCGGTTCGGGTTCCTGCCCGTGGCCACGCCCGCCTTCGAGGTGGCCGACGTGCTGCTGTCGAAGTCGGGGGGCGAGACGGAGAAGCAGGTCTACTTCGTGCAGTCCACCGGCTCGCTGGAGCAGGGCAACGCCCCTGACCTGGCGTTGCGGTTCGACCTGACGGTGCCGACCGCGCGCTACGTCGCCGAGCACGAGCACGACCTGGCGTTCCCCTTCCGGCGCTACCAGATCCAGCGGGTCTACCGCGGCGAGCGGGCGCAGAAGGGCCGCTACCGCGAGTTCATGCAGTGCGACATCGACGTGATCGGACGCGACAGCCTGTCCGTGGACCACGACGCCGAGATCCCTGCGCTGATCCACTCGGTGTTCACCGACCTGCAGGTGGGCCCCTTCGAGATCAACCTGAACAACCGCAAGGTGCTGAAGGGCTTCTTCGCGAGCCTCGGGGTGACCGACACCGAGCAGCAGGCCGCGGTCCTGCGGACCGTCGACAAGCTCGACAAGCTGTCCGCCGAGAAGGTGGTGTCGCTGCTGACCGAGCAGGGTCTCGACGACGCCGCCGCCGACGCGGTGCTGTCCTTCGCGAGCTTCCGCGGCGACGCACAGGCCACGCTGGCCCACCTGGACGGGCTGGGCATCGACGACCCGGTCTTCGCCGAGGGCGTCGCCGAGCTGCGGACGGTCGTGGAGGGGCTGTCCGACTACGGCGTCCCGGAGGCCAGCTGGCGGATCAACCTGGCGATCGCCCGGGGGCTGGACTACTACACCGGGACGGTCTACGAGACGTTCCTGACCGACCACCGCGGCATCGGGTCGGTCTGCTCGGGTGGCCGCTACGACGACCTGGCCAGCCTGTACACGAAGTCACGGCTGCCGGGCGTGGGCATCTCGATCGGGCTGACCCGGCTGTTCTACGCCCTGGAGCAGGCCGGGATCGTGACCGACGGTCCCAGCACCGTGGAGGTGCTGGTCGCCCACATGGACCCCGCGCTGAAGGCGGAGTACCTGGGCCTGGGCCGCGAGCTGCGCGAGGCCGGCATCAACACCGAGGTGCACCTGGAGGCCAGCAAGATGGGCAAGCAGCTGTCCTACGCCGACCGGGTGGGGGTCCGGACGGTGCTGATCATGGGCGCCCGCGAGGTCGCCGAGGGGGTCGTGACCGTCAAGGACATGGCCACCGGCGACCAGGTCGCCGTCCCGCGTACCGACGTGGTGGGGCACCTGCGACCCTGACGTCGTGCGGTCCACGACGCATCACGGCGCCGGTGCCGGGGAAGGTCGCACCCATGACCGTTCCCGCCACCAGCCGCCCCACGATCGTGGACCACGGCGGTCCCACACCACTACCCCAGCCACGCGGTCCGGCGTCGGCGGCGCTGCTGAAGATGCTGACCGGCGAGGGCGAGGAGATCAGCCTCCCCGTGCCGCTGGACGACCCGCTGACCGGCGAGGACGCCCCGCTGGCGCTGTACCTGTGCTACGAGCTGCACTACCGCGGCATCGCCGGCGTGGACGACCGCTGGGAGTGGCGTCCTGAGCTGCTGGCCCACCGGGCCCAGCTGGAGGCGGCGTTCGAGGCGCGGCTGGCCGAGGAGATCGGCCCGCTGCCCGCCGGGTTCGACCTGGCCGAGGAGCTGTGGACCCTTGCCGCCGGGGCGGAGGACCCCGGCACCCTCAGCCACCGCATGGCCACGGCCGGGACCTGGACGCAGCTGGTCGAGCTGACGGTCCACCGCTCGGCCTACCAGCGCAAGGAGGCCGACCCCCACACGTGGGCGATCCCGCGGCTGGCCGGTGCGCCGAAGGCAGGGCTCGTGGCCATCCAGTCCGACGAGTACGGCGAGGGTGTCACCGCCGACATGCACGCGGGCCTGTTCGGCCTGTCGATGCAGCGGATGGGGCTGGACCCGACCTACGGGGCCTACCTGGACCACATCCCCGGTGTCACCCTGTCGACCGTCAACGTCATCTCGCTGTTCGGCCTGCACCGCCGCCTCCGCGGCGCCCTGGTCGGGCACCTGAGCGCCTTCGAGATGGCCTCGGTCACCCCGATGGCCCACTACGCCACCGCCCTGCGTCGGCTCGGCGCCGACGACTGGGCCTGCCTGTTCTACGACACCCACGTCGTGGCCGACGCCCAGCACCAGTTCCTGGCGGTCCAGCTGGCTGAGAGCCTGGTCGAGCAGGACCCGTCCCTGGCCCCCGACGTGCTGTTCGGCGCGCGGGCCGTCGCCGCGGTCGAGGGGCTGCTCAGCCGCCATGTCACCGCGGCGTTCGACGCCGGCACCACCAGCCTCCGCTCGCCGCTGCAGATCCCCGACGTCCCTGGGAGGACGACCTGATGCCCATCCCACCCCCGACCGCCTGGACGAGACCGACGGCCGCAGACCCGCCGCTGCACGGCAGCCGGCAGGCCGACGTGGTCGTGGTCGGCGCGGGCATCGTGGGTCTGGCCGCGGCGACGATGCTGGCCGACGACGGGGCTGAGGTGGTGGTGCTGTCGGCCGACGCGATCGGCGACAGCGTGACCGGGCGGTCCTCGGCCAAGGTCACCGCGCTGCACCAGGTCGTCTACGCCGACCTGGCGCGTCGACACGGTGCCGGGGCGGCCGCGAGCTACGCCCAGGAGAACAGCTGGGCGCTCGGCTGGGTGCGCGAACATGCCGGGCCGTGGTGGACCGACGCCACCGCCGTGACCGTCGCGCGTGACGTGGCGGAGCGCACGGTGCTGGAGCGCGAGGCGCAGGCCGCCCGAGGGGCGGGCCTGGACACCCGCCTGGTCCTGGGTGCCGACGGCGTCCCGGGCTGGGACGACGCGACCGCGGTCCTGCGGCTGGCGGGCCAGGGGCAGGTCGATCCCGTCGGGCTGCTGCAGCACCTGCGGGCGCAGCTGCCGCCGACGGTCACCGTGCACGAGCACAGCCGTGTCACCGGCCTGACCCAGCGCCTGCGACACGCCGAGGTGCGCACGTCCGACGGATCTGTGCGCGCGGACGACGTCGTGGTCGCCACGGGCATGCCGATCCTGGACCGCAGCGGCATGTTCGCCCTCTGCGAGGCCCAGACGTCCTACGTCGTCGCCCTGGAGCACCCCGGGCCCGCTGCCGACCACGACGTCGAGATGCTGATCACGGCCGGGAGCCCCACGAGGTCGGTGCGCTGGGCCCGACGCCCGGACGCCGACGGATGGATGCTGCTCGTCGGCGGTGAGGGCCACCGGACCGGCACGGGTGCCCCGACCCGACCCCGCTACGACGCCCTGGAGGGGTGGGCACGCCAACGCTTCGGTGACGTCGGGACGGTCCTGGCCCGCTGGAGCGCCGAGGACTTCATGTCGCCGGACCTGCTGCCCTGGGCGGGCCCCGTCCTGCGGCTGGGCGGCAACGTCCACATGGTCACCGGCCTGTCGAAGTGGGGCTTCACCCTGGGCGTCGCCTCGGCCCGGGCCGTCGTCCAGCGCATCGGCGGGCACACCCGATCGGACTTCGCACGCCTGGTCGACCCTGCCCGGCTGCCGGACCTGCCGGCCGGCGGCGCCGTGGTCAGCAGCAACGTCGAGGTCGCCCGTCACATGACGACGGGCTGGATCGGCGCGCTGACCGGGTCCGCCCCCGACGACCCACCGGAGGGATCCGGCGGGGTCGGCCGCCGCGGGCTCCGACCGCGGGCGACCTGCAGGGTCGACGGCGTGGTGCAGGACGTCTCCGCCGTCTGTCCGCACCTCGGGGGCATCGTCTCGTGGAACGACGGTGACCGGACCTGGGACTGTCCGCTGCACGGCTCGCGCTTCACCCATGACGGTGCGGTGCGGCACGGCCCCGCGACACGTGGGCTGACCGGGGAGGACTCGCGATGACGGTCCTGGAGATCCTGGGCTCGTCTTGGGCCACGCTCGGGGCGGCCGTGCTGGCCACCATCGCGATCTACGCGGCCATCATCCTGGCGACCCGTGTGATGGGCCTGCGGTCGTTCGCGAAGATGTCGTCCTTCGACTTCGCGGCGACGGTCGCCACCGGGTCGATCCTGGCGACCGTGGCCCTGACCTCGGCGTCCCTCGGCGTCGGCCTGGTCAGCGTGGTCGTGCTGTACCTGGCGCAGTGGGCCGTCGCCGTGGCCCGGGCCAGCGGCCGGGTGCAGTCCGTGGTCGACAACAGCCCGGTGCTGCTGATGGAGGGGCCACGGATGCTGGAGGACAACATGCGCCGGGCGCGGGTCACCAAGGACGATCTCGTGGCGAAGCTGCGCGAGGCCAACGTCACCCGCCTGGAGCAGGTCCGCTACGTCGTGCTGGAGTCCACCGGCGACGTGTCCGTCCTGCACGCCGACCCGGGCGCGCCACCTGTCGAGGAGGACCTGCTGTACGGGGTCGACCGCTCCTTCTGAGCCCTGTGTCGAGCTGCGGCGGTCCGGGCGCTGGCACAGTGGGTCCATGACGGCACCGGTGACCAGCACGACGATGTACAGCGTGTGGGCGGGCGAGGTGCCTTACGCGCAGGCGCTCGCCTGGCAGGAACGGCTGGTGGCCGCACGGCAGGCCGACGAGATCGACGACGTCCTGCTGCTGCTCACCCACCCACCCGTCTACACGGCCGGCCGGCACGCCCAGATCGAGGCGAACCTGACGGGGGCGCGTCCTGACGTGCCGGTCGTCCGGATCGACCGCGGGGGTGACCTGACCTACCACGGGCCCGGCCAGGTCGTTGTCTACCCGATCATGCGGCTGCCGCAGCGCGGTGCCGCCAAGGCCTACGTGACCGCCCTGGAGCAGGCCCTGATCGACACCGTGGCCTCCTACGGGGTGACCGCCGGGCGTCGGGTGGGCTACCCCGGCGTGTGGGTCGACGGCGGTCAGCCGTCCCCGGACAAGATCGCGGCGATCGGTGTGCGGGTGACCCGCGGGGTCAGCAAGCACGGTGTGGCCCTCAACGTCGCGCCGGACTTGGAGGACTTCACCGGCATCATCCCCTGCGGCATCGTCGACGGCGGCGTGACGTCGTTGGCCCGGCTGGGCGTCACCGCCGACGTCGAGGACGTCGGCCGCCGGCTGGGTGCAGCCCTCGCCACGCACCTGCAGCGCCGGCCGATCCAGGCACTCCCCGCAGAAGTTGGACTACACACCGTGACAACGGGGTCCGACGTATAGCCTGACCGCGGACACGCAGCGGACCTCGGAGGAGCACGGGTGGCACAGGCAGTCGAGCAGATCATCATCGACCGACCGGTCGGGACGGTGTGGGCCATGCACACCCAGCCCTCGATCATCCCGCGGATCTCCGTCAACACGGTGAAGTACCAGCCCCGCGGCCCGATGCGTGTCGGCACCCGGATCGACGGCGCCACGAAGGTCGTGGGGCGCACCGTGGAGTGGGAGGCGGAGGTCGTGGAGTTCGTCGAGCTGCGCGGCTACCGGCTGAAGAGCGTCAGGGCGCCCCTGCAGTGGGAGCTGTCCTACAGCTACCACCCCCACGGGCAGGGCACGGTGGTCATCGCCGAGCAGACCGCCTTCGGTCTCGACGGCTTCTTCGGCCGGCTGTCCGAGCGGTTCATCGTGTCCCGCTATCGGCGTGACCTGTCCCGCAATCTCGCAAACCTGAAGGAGATCGTGGAGTCCCAGCCGCTGGTCAACGGCTGGTGACGTCGGGGTGGGCGACGCCCACGGCCGGCGTGTGGACGGCCATCGCCAGCGCCGCCACCCAGCCCAGCAGCGTCCAGCCCAGCAGGACGTTGACCACCACGACCGGCATCGGGTTCGGTCGTCGTCGCAGGCCGACCACCACGGTCGGCAGCAGGTACAGACCCGCGGCCAGCGACCCTCCCACCAGGAACACCAGCATCCAGACGATCCCCTCCATCACACACCTCCACGTCGATGTCACGCTGTCCCCTGTCGGCCAGCGTCGACACGTTTCAACCTAACCAAACACCGGTCGATGGGCGACCGGGTTGTCCACAGCCACCGGCCGGTGCGGACGTCGCCGCCGGGACCGCCGCAGCGATGGACGACACCACTAGACTCTGCGTGGTCATGACCACGCTGGACTCCTCACCCTCCGCCGCATCCTCCATCCCCGAGGGCGCCCGCCGGCTGACCGTCGTCGGCGCCCCCACCATCGCCCAGCGCAAGCCGGAGTGGATGAAGCGGCGGGTGCCCCTGGCCGGGCCGAACTACCGCGACCTGAAGAAGACGATGCGTGGTGCCGCCCTGAACACGGTGTGCGAGGAGGCCGCCTGCCCCAACATCCACCAGTGCTGGGAGCAGCGCGAGGCGTCGTTCCTGATCGGTGGCGAGGACTGCACCCGTCGCTGTGGCTTCTGCAAGATCGCCACGGGCAAGCCGAAGGGCTACGACACCGACGAGCCCCGTCGCGTCGCCGAGACCGTCGCCGAGATGGGTCTGCACTTCGCCGTCGTCACCGGCGTGGCCCGCGACGACCTGGAGGACGGTGGCGCCTGGCTGTACGCCGAGACGGCCCGCCAGATCCACGCCCTGGTCCCCGGCTGCGGCGTCGAGCTGCTGATCCCCGACTTCGGTGGGGACGAGGCCGCCCTGGACGAGGTCATCTCGGCCGAGCCCGAGGTCCTGGCCCACAACCTGGAGACCGTGCGCCGCGTCTTCCGCCACACCCGGCCGGCGTTCCGCTACGACCGGTCGCTGGAGGTGCTGTCGCGCACCCGCGACAAGGCGCCGCACATGGCCCGCAAGTCCAACCTGATCCTGGGGATGGGCGAGACCGAGGCCGAGGTCCGCGAGGCCATGGAGGACCTGGCGCAGGCGGGCTGTCAGATCCTGACGATCGGGCAGTACCTGCAGCCGACCCACAAGCACCTGGCCCTGCAGCGCTTCGCCACGCCCGACGAGTACGACCGGTACCGCGAGTACGGCCGGGAGCTGGGCTTCGACCACGTCGAGTCCGGTCCGCTGGTCCGGTCCTCGTTCATGGCCGGCGACCAGGCCATCAACGCGGGCGTCTGGGAACGTCCCCAGGCCTAGCAGGTGTCCCTTCGGTCGGGTCGTCCCGGCCACGGACGGTGAGGACCTGCAAGTCTCGGGTAGGCAATGAGACAGATGCAGATCCTCCTCGCCCAGTCCGACGCCCCCACCGAGCCCTCGCTCGCCGACGCCGCCAGCGGCGCCGGCCAGGTGCTCGGCACCACGACCGACCCCTGCCCCGGTGGCGGCACGATCTGTCAGTTCGTGCTGGACCAGACGGGCAACGGCACGCTGGCCAGCTTCCTCGGCAACGTCGTCCCGATCCTGATCACGATCATCCTGATCTTCTTCGCGGCCGCGCTGCTGACACGGATCGCCAAGAAGGTCCTCCACCGCGTCGTCACGCGGACGGCCAGCGAGAGCCGTGACGCGCTGCGGGCGATCACGCGCCGGGCGCCCAGCATCCAGGACGCCCTGAGCCCCGAGGAGCAGGCCGCGAGGGACGCTCGGCAGACGCAGCGGACCGAGACCATCGCCGCCGTCCTCGGCAGCATCTCGGTGTTCGTGATCTACCTGATCGCCGTGTTCATCGCCCTGTCCAAGCTGAACATCGACGTCGGGCCTCTCGTGGCCGGTGCGGGTGTCATCGGCGTCGCGCTGGGCTTCGGCGCCCAGTCCCTGGTGCGCGACTTCCTGTCCGGCGTCTTCATGATCCTCGAGGACCAGTACGGCGTGGGCGACATCGTCGACGTCGGCGAGGCCAGCGGCACCGTCGAGGCCGTCACCCTGCGCGTCACGCGCCTGCGCGACGTGGAGGGCACCGTCTGGCACGTCCCCAACGGCCAGATCCAGCGGGTCGGGAACCTGTCGCAGCTGTGGTCGCGCTCGCTGCTGGACCTGGGGGTTGCCTACGACACCGACCTGGACCACGCCAGCGAGGTCATCACCGGCGTCGCCAACCGGATGGCGGAGGAGGAGGACTGGAAGGACGCCATCCTGGAGCCGCCGGAGCTGTGGGGTGTCCAGCAGTTCGGACCCGACGAGGTCGTGCTGCGTCTGGTGATGAAGACCCAGCCCGCGGCGCAGTGGAAGATCAACCGCGAGTTCAGGGCCCGCATCAAGAAGGCCTTCGACGCCGAGGGCATCGAGATCCCCTTCCCGCAGCGCACCGTGTGGCTGCGCCAGGACGCCGCCCCCGTGGCGGCCGGCGTGCCCGACGCCGCCCTGCCCGACCCCGGCGCCTGAGGGGCCGGACGGACGGGTTCGCCGGTGACTGTCACGGGAATGGCAGTCGCTCAACCGTCCATCTGACAGGAGACACTCATGGCCATCGGCAGCGCAATCGTCCTTTTCGTGCTCGGCGCGATCCTCACCTACGGCGTCGAGGTCGACGTGCCCGGTCTGGACCTGGGCGTCATCGGCACCATCCTGATGGTCGCCGGCGCGATCGGCGGTGCCATCGGCCTGATCCTGATCGCCGGGCGCGACCGTCGCCGGACCACCACCACCGCCCAGGAGGTGCACCCCACCGCCGACGGCGGCCAGGTCGTGCAGACGGAGGTCCGCCGGTAGCACATGGCCGACGCGGCCGCCGTCGTTCCTATAGGTTCCGGTGGCCGCCCGCCCCTCGCAGGCGGGCACGAGCCGACCATGACGACCAAGGAGCACAGGTTGGGCACCCCTGACGACGTCCTCGCAAAGATCAACGACGAAGGCATCCAGTTCGTCGACTTCCGCTTCGTCGACCTGCCGGGTCTGATGCAGCACTACACGATCCCCTCACACCAGCTGACGCGGGAGGTGTTCGAGGAGGGACTGGGCTTCGACGGATCATCGGTCCGTGGCTTCCAGAACATCCAGGAGTCCGACATGCTCCTGGTGCCCGACCCCGACACCGCCGTGATCGACGCGTTCCGGCAGCACTCCACGCTGATCCTCAACTGCTTCGTGAAGGACCCGCTGACGGGCGAGTCCTACTCGCGCGACCCGCGCTACATCGTGCAGAAGGCCGAGGCGTACCTGAAGTCCACCGGCATCGCCGACACCGCCTACTTCGGGCCCGAGGCGGAGTTCTTCGTCTTCGACGACATCCGCTTCATCTCCGAGCCCAAGGGCTCGATGTACGCCATCGACAGCGTCGAGGCGTACTGGAACACCGGCAAGGACGAGGGGCCCAACCTGGGCCACAAGGTCCGCAACAAGGGCGGCTACTTCCCCCTCCCCCCGATGGACTCCATGACCGACCTGCGCTCGGAGATGGTCATCGAGCTCGAGCGGGCCGGCATCGAGGTCGAGCTGCAGCACCACGAGGTCGGCACCGCCGGCCAGGCCGAGATCGACTTCCGCTTCACCTCGATGGCCAAGTGCGCCGACCAGGTGATGCTGTTCAAGTACATCGTGAAGAACGTGGCCCTGCGCAACGGCCGGACCGCGACGTTCATGCCCAAGCCGATCTTCTTCGAGAACGGGTCCGGCATGCACACCCACATGTCGCTGTGGAAGGACGGCGAGCCGCTGTTCTACGACGAGACCGGGTATGCCGGCCTCAGCGAGATGGCCCGCCACTACATCGGCGGTGTCCTGCAGCACGCCCCCGCGAACCTTGCGATCAGCAACCCGACGACCAACAGCTACAAGCGGCTGGACCCGGGCTAC
>JBFKGB010000106.1:0-9739 GCA_041633535.1 Euzebya sp.
GCCGGCCACGCCGGCGCCGGGCCTCGGGACCGCGCGACGGGTGGCCGGGTCAGACGCCGCCGGTGCCACCGCCCAGGTTCCCGCGGATCGCACCGGCCGGGAAGTC
Source organism: Euzebya sp. (assembly GCA_041633535.1). Lineage (GTDB taxonomy): Bacteria > Actinomycetota > Nitriliruptoria > Euzebyales > Euzebyaceae > Euzebya. The sequence goes on from JBFKGB010000106.1 coordinate 107, forward strand.
CTCGTTGTGGAGGTTGACGTAGAACGCCTCGGGGGTGGTCAGGATCTCCTCGACCAGCGCCGGGTCCAGCCCGCGGTCGCAGTGGGCGAAGCGGTCACCGGCCCCCAGCACGAGCGGGACCACGACCGGACCGGACTCGCCGGCGGCGCCACGGTGGATGTGGGCCATCGAGGCGGCCGGGGTCAGCCCGCCCTGGTCGACGACGTAGCACAGCTCGTCGGCGACCCCCGTGTCGTAGACCTCTGCCACGCCGATGGCCGTGGGGTCGCCGGGTCCAGGGACCTCCTGGTCACCGGTCAGGGTCGCCTGGACTGTGGCGGTCAGCTCGAACGCCTGCCCGCGGATCTCACCGGCCGGGTTGGCGTCGGTGTGGATGTTCACGTAGTACGCGGCCGGGTCGGCGAACACGTCGTCGATCACCGCGGGGTCGATCCCCGTCACACAGCCGAGCCGGACACCGGGCAGCAGGTCGACCAGGCCCAGGGTGAAGGGCACCACCGGCGGTCCGGACTCACCGAAGCCCCCGTCGTGGATGTGGGCCACCGTGATCGGGCCGGTCAGGTCGTTCAGCACGGCGGTCAGGCAGACGCCGGCGTCGCCAGCCCGTGCGATCCCGATCTCGCCCGATGCACCCGAGTCGTTGGGTGGGGTCTCCTGGTCGCCGGCCATCACCGCGTACAGCGCCGGGGGACCCGGCTGGACCTGACCGGCGGCCTGGGCCACCGCGCAGGTGTCCGTCGCGATGGTCGGGCCGCACACGACGGTGCCGCGCTCGAGCAGCGCGCTGATGGTGTCACCCGGCAGCTCGGCGCCGGCCGACAGGACGACACCCCCGGTGGCGCTGCGGGCCGCGGCGAAGCCGGAGGCCCACGCCAGGTCACCGGTGCCCTCGACCAGGGTGGGTGCGCCGCTGGTGCCGGCCACGTTGCGACCCAGCAGGACGGCGGTGGCGAACCGGGTGCCGCCCGCCGCACGGACGACGGTCAGCCCGAGGGTCTCGAGGTCGGTGACGACCTGGTCGCTGATCGCCGCGGTGCCACCGGCGACGTGGACCGTCGTCACCCCACGGTCCACCAGCCACTGGCCGAGCGCGGGGTCCAGGGACTCGGTGGGCGTCAGCACGACCGGCAGGCCGTTGGCAGCCGCGACCGCCCCGGCGGCGAGCGCGTCGGCGAAGGCCGCCGACCCCTCACCGAAGGCCCGGGCAAGGATGACCTCGGTCGCATCAGGTGCGGTCAGGTCCGCGACCGCGAGGGCGGTCTGGAGCCGGGTGGCACCCGCGGCGCGGTCGACGGTGTCGACCAGCGTGGCCAGCTCCTGCTCGACGGCGGGGCTGATCGCTGCCGTGCCACCCAGGATGACCACGCGGGTGGTGCCCAGCCGTGCCAGCTCGTCGGCGACCCGCTGGTCCAGCGCGTCGGTCCCGGTCAGCAGCAGCGGCGCGTCCAGCGTGCCCTGGGCGACACCCGAGGCGAGGGAGTCTGCGAACCCGCCGGCGGTGCCGATCAGGGCGACGTCGGCGCCCCCGTCGGCCACCAGACCGCTCCAGGACAGCGCGGTCGCCACGGGGTCCGTGCCGTCCACCGGCTGCGGCTGACCCTCCGCGACGGGGGGCAGCGGCTCCTCGACGACCGGCGGCTCGGCAGGCTCGCCGGCCTGCTCGACGGTGATCGTGCCGTTCTGCCCGCTCAGCCCGGGGCCGGAGTGGATGAAGCAGAAGTAGGGGTAGGTGCCCGGCTCGTCGAAGGTGAAGCTGAAGGTCTGACCCGTCGTGTACAGGTCGGAGTTGAGGACTGCCCCGGCGCCGTTCACGTAGCAGCCGTCGTCGCTGTTGCGGGCGTCGCTGCAGTCATCGGAGCTGACGCTGTGCGAACCACCGACGTTGGGGAAGACCACGGTCTGCCCGACCTGCACCGTCAGGGCCTCCGGTGCGAAGTAGACGTTGCCCACCTCGACCTCGGGGTCGGCCTGCTGCGCACCGGCGGGGGCGAGCAGCAGCATGCTCTGGACGAGGGCCAGCACCAGGGTCGCCATGATGGCGACCTTCAGCGGACGGGTGGAGCTCATGGAGGGGCCTTCTGCTGAGGGACGTGCGGATCGCGACTTCCTACCCAGTCCGTCAGCCCCGCGCACCTGCCGTCGCGGCGAGTATCGCCTGGGATGCCTTCTCGGCGATCATGATCGTCGGGGCGTTGGTGTTGCCCCCGATCAGGTCCGGCATCACCGAGGCGTCGACGACCCGCAGGCCCTCCGTCCCACGCACGCGCAGCTGCTCGGGGTCGACCACGGCGTCGTCGTGGGTCCCCATCGCGCAGGTGCCCACCGGGTGGTACAGCGTCTGGGCCTGGCGCAGGACCGCCTCGGTGATCGCCTCGCGCGTCGTCGCCGTCGCAGGCGGCACCAGGCGCTGCCCCCGGTAGGGGCGCAGGGCCGGCTGGGCCAGCACCTCGCTGGCCAGGTCCCACCCGGCCATCAGCGTGTCGGTGTCGGCGGGGTCGTCCAGGTAGTTGCTCTCGATCGCAGGGGCCCAGGCCGGGTCGGTGCCCCGCAGCCGGATCTGACCTGCCGACCGGGGACGCAGGATGCAGCAGGACAGCGTCATCCCGTGCTGCGTGGGCTCGGTCAGCCCCTCGTTCATGTAGGTCGCAGGGACGAAGTGCATCTGCACGTCGGGGACGCGCAGGGACGGATCGGTCCGGGCGAACAGCCCGCCCTCGCCGACGTTGGAGGTCAGCGGACCCTGACCCCTGGCGAAGAAGCGCAGCAGGTTCAGCGGCGCGTCGGCCCCCAGCAGGCTGCCGCCGGCCGGCGACGCATGGATGGGGCCCGCCGTCAGGTGGTCCTGCAGGTTCTGCCCGACACCGGGGTGGTCCAGGACGACGGGCACACCGACGTCGACCAGGTGGTGGGCCGGGCCGATGCCCGACAGCATCAGCAGCTGGGGTGACCCGATGGCGCCGGAGGCCAGGATGACCTCGGTCGCGGAGACCGTGCGGACCCTGCCCTCGTGGACGACCTCGACCCCGGTGGCCCGGGTCCCCTCCATCACCACCCGGCGGGTGGGCGTGTCGGTCCACACCTGCAGGTTCGGGCGGTCCATGACCGGCCGCAGGAACGCGTCGGCCGTCGACCAACGTCGACCGCGGTGCTGGGTCACCTGGTACAGCCCGACGCCCTCCTGCTGGGCGCCGTTGAAGTCGCTGGTGGCGTCGTGGCCCGCCTGCTGGGCCGCCTCGACGAAGGCCAGGGACATCTGTCGCGGCGACACCTGGTCGACGACGTGCAGCTCGCCGCCGGTGCCGTGGTAGGCGTCGGCGTGGGCGGCGTTGTCCTCGGACCGGACGAACCAGGGCAGCACGTCGTCGTACCCCCAGCCGGTGCAGCCCCAGTGGTCACGCCACCGGTCGTAGTCGCTGGCGTGGCCCCTGATGTAGATCATCGCGTTCAGCGAGGACGAGCCGCCCAGCATCCGACCCCGTGGCCAGTACACCCGCCGGTCGTGCAGCTGCTTCTGCGGCTCGGTGGCGTAGTTCCAGTCCCAGCGCGTCTTGAACAGGTTGGCGAACGCCGCCGGGATGTGGATGTTCTGGTCGGTGTCGGCGCTGCCCGCCTCGACCAGCAGGACCCGTGCCTGCGGGTCGGCGCTGAGCCGGTTGGCCAGGACGCAGCCCGCGGACCCCGCCCCGACGATCACGTAGTCGTACATGTCCGCATCCTCCGTCCTGGCCGGTGGTGCCGGGGTCCTAGTCCTCGCCACGGGCCATCAGGCCCAGCGCCACCGCGGCCCCCGCAGTGACCCCGCCCAGCAGCAGGGTCCTGACGCCGACGTCCTTGCGACCGGCGGCCATCACGATGGCGGCGAGGTCGGCGCCGTCGACCATGATGCCGAGGTCCACCTGACGGTCCGCCTCGGCCCCGCTGGCCTGCAGCAGCGCCATCCCCAGCGCCAGGTCCCGGACGGCGAACAGCCGGGCCAGCATCGGCACACCCTTCTGCTCGGGGTCCATGCCGAACAGCTTCGCCCCGACGCGTGGGGCCACCCACATCGCACCCAACCCCATCCGCAGGTAGGCGAGGTAGCGACGGGCTTCGGCGGGCTGCATGGCGGCTCCTTGGTCGGACGTGGCGGTCAGAGCCGCAATCTAGACCGTCGCTGTGACACGCCGCGTCAGAACGCCTCCAGCGGCGGGGCGTCGGCGTCGGTCAGCGGCGGGGGTGCCCCGTCCCCGGGTGCCACGCCGAAGCACAGGGACATCCGGGCGATCAGACCGGCCAGCCGCCGGTCGCGCAGCTGCGCGTCGATCGTGTCCAGCGGGGTCGAGGGGACCCCGGCGTCCAGGTCCACGTCGAGGTGCCCGACGATCGTCATCAGCTCCATGTTCCGGTGGAAGACCGAGTCCTCGGCGGCGTGGTCGTCGATGAGGGTCTGCCCGACGTCGCGACCCAGCACGCTGCGGCACCCCATCGGGTCGGCAACCGCGTCGGCGACCGTCGGGAACCGCTGCAGCAGGTCGCGGGCCCGCTTGGGGCCGATGCCCATGATCCCGGGCAGGTTGTCGCTGGTGTCCCCACGCAGCGCCGCGTACTCGGTGTACTGCCCGGGGTTGATGCCCAGCTCGCGACGGAACCTGACCGCGTCGTAGTCCTGCGCGCGGTGCATCCCCGACCTGATCCGCAGCACCGACACCGTGTCGTCGACCAGCGAGAAGGCGTCGCGGTCGGAGGTGGCGACCACACACCGTCGCCGGGCCTCCCGCGCGGTCTGCGCCACGGACCCGCAGACGTCGTCGGCCTCGTAGCCCCGGTGGGTGACGACGTAGGCCCCCAGGCCCTCGAGGACCCGGGGGACCTCGTCCAGCAGCGCGTCCAGCACCTCGGGCTTGTCGGGGCGGGTGCCCTTGTACTCCGGCCAGCGGGCCTTGCGGACGGACTCCTGCCGGCAGTCGAACCCGATCACGGTCGAGGACGGGGCGACGATGTCCACCACGGCGGCCAGCAGCGCGAGGAACCCGTAGATGCCGGCGCCCACGGGGTCCCCCTCACCCCTGGTGGCGTAGGCGTGGTAGCCACGGTGCAGCAGGGAGTTGCCGTCGACGGCGAGCACCGTCGGCCCCAGCGGGACGGTCGAGGCCGGACGGGCGATCGGGGTGTCGCTGGCGCGCACCGGCGCACGGGGCGCCGGCGGGTCGGGCATGGCGACGTCGGCGACACCGAGGTCGGCGTCGAAGAGCGCCAGATTGCCGAGCGTCGGGTTCCCGAGCGTCTGGTTGCCGTGTGGCTGCTCCACAGCTGTCTCCTCCTGCCGGCCGGCGGGGTCGGCCGCCGTCGCCCTCCTGCTAGGAGGGTCCACGGCCCGCCGGGCGGACTCTGCCGCCGATGATAGACACGCCCTCCTCCTGCAGACGACGGGCCTGGTCGGCCCCCTTCGGCAGGGTCCCGTCGGCCCGCACCACGCGCCACCACGGCAGACCCTCGGATCCGGCGAGGACCCGGCCGACCCCGCGGGCCGCGCCCGGCCGTCCCGCCTCGGCCGCGACCTCGCCGTAGCTGGCGCAGGTCCCCGGCGGCAGCGACCGGACGACCTCGTGGACCGCACGGGCGAAGTCGGTGGGCCGCGGCGTCATCACTTCGTCATTGTCCCAGCCGGCCCAGGGCATACCGTGAACCCATGACCGACACCGATCACACGACCGGGAAGCCCGACGGCGTGCAGCTGAGCGACGAGGAGTGGCGCCGACGCCTCACGCCGGCGCAGTACACCGTCCTGCGCGAGGCCGGCACCGAGCGTGCCTTCACCGGCGCCTACCACGACACCACCGACCCCGGCCTGTACCGCTGTGCCGGGTGCGAGGCCCCGCTGTTCCGCTCAGAGACGAAGTACGACGCCGGCTGTGGCTGGCCGTCCTTCACCGAGCCCGTCAGCGAGGACGCGATCGAGGAGCGGGTCGACCGTTCCCACGGGATGGTCCGGACCGAGACGCGCTGTGCCCGCTGCGGCGGACACCTGGGCCACGTCTTCCCGGACGGACCGGGGCCGCGTGGGACCCGCTACTGCATGAACTCCGTCGCGCTGGACCTGGACGCCGACTGACGTTCGCAGTGCCTTGCTAACCTGCGCCAACCTGCTGCCGATCTGAGGGCTACGAGCCCCCGGACCTGCAGGAGACGCAGTGCGCACACCATCCGCCACCCCCGCTGACGACGGGTCGTCAGATCCGGCCCACGCCGTGCAGCTGGACGACCGCTTGGCCGCCCTGGACCGCTCGGTCGCCGTGATCGAGTTCACCCCGGTCGGCGTCATCACCGCGGCCAACGACAGCTTCCTGACGCTGATGGGCTACACGAGGGAGGAGGTGGTGGGCCAGCACCACCGCATGTTCCTGCGCTCCGCCCAGGCCGAGTCCGAGGAGTACACGGCGTTCTGGGAGACGCTGCGGGCGGGGCAGTTCGTGACCGACCGCTTCATGCGCGTGGCGCGTGGTGGCCGGGAGGTGTGGATCCAGGCCTCCTACAACCCGACGGTGGACGAGGACGGCGTCGTGACCGGGGTGATCAAGTACGCCTTCGACGTCACCGCCGACGTGCTGACCCAGGTCGAGCAGCGGGGTTGGGTCGCCGCGATCGACCGGTCCCAGGCGGTCGTCGAGCTCGACCTCGACGGCACGGTCCTGGCCGCCAACGGCAACTTCCTCAGCCTGATGGGCTACCGGTCCGCCGACGTCGTCGGCAAGCACCACCGCATGTTCGTCACGCCCGAGGAGGCCGCCACCAGCGGCTACCGGGCGTTCTGGGCGGCCCTGGCGGAGGGCAGGTTCCAGGCCGGTGAGTACAAGCGGATCGGCGCCGACGGCAGGCAGGTGTGGATCCAGGCCACCTACAACCCGATCCTGGACGCCGACGGCCGCCCGACCAAGGTCGTGAAGTTCGCCAGCGACGTCACCGAGGAGAAGCTGCGGACCACCCTGCAGGCGGGCAAGGTCGAGGCGATCACCCGGTCCCAGGCCGTCATCGAGTTCGACCTGGACGGCATGATCCTTGACGCCAACGACAACTTCCTGGCCCTGTTCGGCTACGAGCGGGACGCGGTGGTCGGCAAGCACCACCGGATGTTCGCCGCCGACGGCGCCGAGCTCAGCGAGGGGTACCGGCAGTTCTGGGCGGCGCTGGGAAGCGGCGAGTTCCAGACCGGCGAGTACAAGCGCGTCGGCGCCGACGGCCGGGAGGTGTGGATCCAGGCCACCTACAACCCGATCCTGGACGCCGACGGTCGGCCCTACCGGGTGGTCAAGTACGCCCTGGACATCACCGAGGAGCGGATGCGGTCGGCCGAGTTCGAGTCGAAGGTCGCCGCGATCGGTCGCGCACAGGGCGTGGTCGAGTTCGACCTGAACGGGCACCTGCTGGCCGCCAACGACAACTTCCTGTCGCTGATGGACTACCGCGAGTCCGAGGTGCTCGGCAAGCACCACCGGATCTTCTGCGACGAGGAGACGGCGGCGTCCGCCGCCTACGCCCAGTTCTGGGAGAACCTGACGCGCGGCGACTTCCAGTCCGGGGAGTTCAAGCGCCGGACCCGCGAGGGGCAGGAGGTCTGGATCCAGGCCACCTACAACCCGATCCTGGACGCCGCCGGACGGGTCACCAAGATCGTGAAGTTCGCAGTCGACGTCACCGACACGAAGGTCCGCGCCGCAGAGTTCGAGGGACGCGTCACCGCCCTGGACAAGGCGCAGGCGATCGTGGAGTTCGACCTGGAGGGCAACATCCTGGTCGCCAACGACAACTTCCTGCGTGCCGTCGGCTACTCCGTCCGCGAGGTCACCGGCCAGCACCACTCGATGTTCTGCTCGCCCGACCTGGTGATGTCCAACGAGTACCGCGACTTCTGGCACGAGCTGCGGCAGGGGTCCTACCGGTCTGGCCGCTTCCACCGCATCGGCAAGTTCGGCCGCGACGTCTGGCTGCAGGCGACCTACAACCCCGTGCTGAACCTGCGCGGCGAGGTCGAGCGGATCGTCAAGATCGCCCACGACATCACCGACGTGGTCCGCACCGAGCAGACCGTGGCGCGGGTGATGGAGGAGGTGGGCAGCACCATCACCACGCTGCAGTCGACCTTCGCCGAGGTGACCCAGGGTGCCGAGATCGCCGCGGACCACACCGGCAGCGGCAGCAGCGTCGCCGTCCGGGGCATCGAGGCGCTCAGCCGGTCGATGGAGCTGATCGAGCGGGTCGAGTCCTCCTCGGCCCGCATGCAGGAGATCATCGGCACGATCGGTGAGATCGCCCGGCAGACCAACCTGCTGGCCTTCAACGCCTCGATCGAGGCGGCGCGCGCGGGCGAGCACGGCGTCGGCTTCTCCGTCGTCGCCGGCGAGGTCCGGATGCTTGCGGAGCGCACCAGCGAGGCCGCCCGTGCCATCGCCGACCTCATCGCCGCGTCGCTGGAGGAGGTCAGCCGCAGCAGCGAGGTGGCGCAGGACGCCCAGCACTCCTTCGCCAGCGTCCAGTCGACGCTGGGCGAGATCGACGGGGCCGTCCGCGCGCTGCGCGCCGCCGCGCAGACCCAGGACGACTCGGCCCGGTCGGTTGACAGCCTGCTGGAGGAGATCGTCCGCACCCGCGAGACCGTCAGCGGCGCCGCATGAGCACGGTGACCTACGGCCTGCTGCGACGCGACGGGCTGCTGCTCGCGCTGCCGCTGGAGGTCCTGCGTGAGGTGCTGCCCCTCCCCGAGCAGCTGGACCCCCTGCCGCACGACATCGACGGCGTCGTCGGCGCCCATGTGCTGCGTGGCCGCGTGGTCCCCGTCGTCGACCTGTCCGCCGTCGTCCGCGGGACGGCGCAGACCGACCAGCCACAGATCCTGGCCGTGCTGCGTCACGGCACGTCGGTGCTGGCCGTGGTCGCCGACAACGCCGAGGGCATCGTCACCGTCGAGCAGGGGACCCAGACGCGCATGGCCGACGGGGACCGGGCGGTGTCCTCGGTGGTGTTCACCCACCCCGGGGCGGACGGCGTCGTCAGCGTGCTGGACGTCGCCACCCTCTTCCGGCGCTACCGCGAGGTGGCCGTCACCGTCGACCCCGCCGTCGACACCGACGCCGTGCACGGCAGCATGTCGGCGACCGGGACGGCCGGCGCGACGGGTGAGCTGCCGGTGCTGATGGCCACCTGCGACGACCTGGGTCTGGGGCTGCCCATCCGCTCGGTGGACGGCATGCAGACCACCTCGACGATCACCGGCAGCGCGCTGACCGGTGGTGCCTGCCTGGGGGTCATCGCCTACCGCGGCGTCGAGGTCCCACTGGTCGACCCGCTGCAGCTGCTGGGTCTGGGCCGCACCACCGTGCAGCCGATCAACGAGTGCCTGGTGCTGTCCCTCGCCGGCGGGTTCGTCGCCCTGCTCATCTCCTCCGTCGTCCAGCTGCACCACGTGGACCCCGCGGCCGTGCAACCGCTGCCGCGCTTCGGCATCGCGCGGCCCGAGGCCCTGCGCGGTCTGTGGGACGGCGGGGACGTCGGCCGGTTCCTGCTGGTCGACCAGCACCTGCTGGACACCGACGAGGAGCTGCACACGCTGGCGCGGATGAACCATCCGGTCACGGATGTGGGGGGTGCGGGGGCCGGAGC
>JBFKGB010000107.1:0-9727 GCA_041633535.1 Euzebya sp.
ACGCCGTCGACGGTCTCATCGGAGGTGCAGGCGGCCAGCAGCAGCCCGAGGGCCATCAGGGGGACGAGGGTTCGGCGGACGAGAGGGGACAGCACGGGAGGGATCCTTCAGGGTCGGGTGCGCGTTCACCCTCGCCCTACCCGACCTCCTCGTGCTGCGACACGCTGGTGACGGCGTCCCCCCGCCCGCACAGCTGCCCCGGGTCGCACCTCCCACCGACAAGCGCAGTGGGTGGGATCGGCAGCCGTGGTCGGCGAACCAGCTGAAGACGATGGTCAGGCACGCGGTGCAGGTCGTGGGCTGCTCGGGTCGCACCTCACAACGACACAGGACAGTCGTGAGGGGGCATCGAGGCGACGTGCGGGTGGCGGTGGCCCCTCCCGGACTGGAGGGGGGCATCCGCCCGGCCCAGCATGCGGTGCCCGCCACCGTCGGGGGTTCGCGCCAGCTCGTCGACATCGCTGTGGACCCGCTCGCCCGGCCCATCGGTGATGTTCCGGATGATCTGGCCAGCGACCAGGTCCAGGTCACGCCGTCCGGAGATGCGGTACCGCTGCAGGATCCGGTGGATCAAGGTGGGCGGCAGGCCGGTCAGCCCGGCGGGACGGGCGGGACCGAGGTGCGTGCGCAGTCGCAGCCTGACCACCCATCGCGCTTGTCGGTGAGAGGTGCGACCCAGGGCAGCCGGGCGGGCGGGCGAGGCCCGCCAGTCCCTCGGCCGCCGGACTCGTGCCGAGGCGTGCCGGGCAACTACATCTAGACGCGGTTGCCCGTGGATCCCAGGTCGGCGCAGGCCTGCGTCACGCGTGCGGCCATGCTGGCCTCGGCGGCCTTGCCCCAGGTGCGGGGGTCGTAGGCCTTCTTGTTGCCGACCTCGCCGTCGACCTTCAGGACCTCGTCGTAGCGGCTCAGCATGTGCCCGGCGATGGGACGGCTGAAGGCGTACTGGGTGTCGGTGTCGATGTTCATCTTCACCACGCCGTAGCTGATGGCGGCGTCGATGTCGGACTTGTCCGAGCCGGACCCGCCGTGGAACACCAGGTCGAAGGGCTTGGAGCCCTCGGGCAGGCCCAGCTTCTCGGAGGCGACCTTCTGCCCCTCGGCCAGGATCTCGGGGCGCAGCTTCACGTTGCCCGGCTTGTAGACGCCATGGACGTTGCCGAACGTGGCGGCCAGCAGGTAGCGGCCGTTCTCACCGGTGCCCAGCGCGTCGAGCGTGTCCAGGTAGTCCTGCGGGGTGGTGTACAGCTTCTCGTTGATCTCGTTGGCGACACCGTCCTCCTCGCCACCGACGACACCGACCTCGATCTCCAGCACCACGTCGGCCGCGGCGCACAGCGCCAGCAGCTCCTTGGCGATCTCGAGGTTCTCGGGCAGCGGCACGGCCGAGCCGTCCCACATGTGGGACTGGAACAGCGGCAGGCCGCCGTCCTTCACCCGCTCGGTGCTGGCGGCCAGCAGCGGACGCAGCAGGTCGTCCAGGTGGTTCTTGGGGCAGTGGTCGGTGTGCAGCGCGATGCTGACCGGGTACTGCTTGGCGACCTCGTGGGCGTAGGCGGCGAAGGCCAGCCCGCCAGCCGTCATGTCGCTCTTGGAGGAGCCGGACCAGTAGGCCGAGCCACCGGTGGAGATCTGGATGATCCCGTCGCTGTCGGCCTCGGCGAAGCCGGCGAGCGCGGCGTTCAGCGTCTGGGACGACGTGACGTTGACGGCCGGGAATGCGTACCCGTTCGCCTTGGCGGCGTCGAGCATGGCGGCGTAGGTCTCTGGCGTGGCGATTGGCACCTGTGGCTCCCTGGGTCAGTGGTGCGGCGGATCGTAACGGACCACCCGGCCGCACCCTAAGGGGCCGGTCGGGCAACCCGGGCACCACGATGGCGACCCAGTCGCCCAGGGGGTCACCTTCATCTCGTCCGGCAGTTGTTCCGGACCGGACCTTCCGTTATCTTCACTGAACGTGCTTCATTGATGGGTGACGCAGAGCTATCTCTCGCAGGGCCGTACGTCTACGTCCCCATCCCCTGAGGGGGCCACCCGCCATGCGCCACCACGTCCTCGACCGCTTCGCCCTCGTCGCCCTTGCCGCGGCACTGGTGCTCGCCGCCGCTCTATGCACCAGCGCTGTTGCTCCTGCGACCGCTGCGCCGCCTCTGGACAGCCTGTGGGAGCAGCTCGGCGAGACGCTGGACGGCGGGGCAGCAGCCGATGGCTCCGGATGGGCGGTGGACATGTCCTCGGACGGCGGCACCGTGATCATCGGCGCCCCATTCGACGGCGCCGGACGAGCTCGGGTCTTCGCCTACGACGCGACCGCAGGATGGGCCCAGGTCGGCGGCGACATCGACGGCGAAGCGGCTGACGACGAGTTCGGTTTCTCGGTGGCCATGTCCGCTGACGGTCGCAGGGTCGTCGTGGGCGCGCCCTACAACAACGGGACTGGCAGCGTGGCAGGGCATGCACGGGTCTACGCGTACGACGCGACCGCCGGATGGACCCAGGTCGGCGACGACATCGACGGCGAAGCACCTCAGGACTTCTCCGGTTGGTCCGTGGACATGTCCGCCGACGGCTCGACCGTGATCATCGGCGCTCCGGGCAACAGCGGGCCCGGCATCCAAGCCGCCATGGGCCATGCCCGGGTGCACACCTACGCCCCATCCACCGGGTGGACCCAGGTGGGGGACGACATCGACGGGGAGTCGGCATCTGACATGTCGGGGTGGGCGGTGGCGATGTCCGCCGACGGCAACACCGTGGCCATCGGCGCCCCGTCCAACGACGACGCTGGCAGCGCAGCCGGCCACGCCCGGGTGTACGCCTACGAGGCGGCTGCGGGATGGATCCTGGCCGGGGCCGACATCGACGGTGAAGCCGCTGGCGACCAGTCCGGGACCTCGGTGGCCCTGTCCGCCGACGGCGACTCCGTGATCATCGGCGGTCCGGGCAACGCCGGGAGCGACGGTGGCTCGGGGCATGCGAGGGTGCACACCCTGGACGCGATCGACGGGTGGGTCCAGGTGGGCGACGACATCGAAGGGGACGCGGTTGGGGAGCAGGGTTTCGGCCGATCTGTGAACATCTCGGGGGATGGCGCCACGGTGGTCATCGCCCCGGCTGGTTCTGGGGTGGGGACTCCGTTCGAGAGCGGGTTCGGACTCGCTCGCGTGTACTCCTACGAGGCAACGGGCTGGGCCCAGGTCGGCGACGTCATCCGCGGCGACGAGGGCGGCACGGGGTTCGGCCGATCAGTGGGTATCTCCTCGGACGGTGCGCGAGTGGCCGTCGGCCGTCCCTCCCGCGTCTTCGAGGCGGTTGCACCACCCTCCACGCCGCCACCAGGACCGCTGCCAACTGATCCGACGGCCTCCCCGACGCCGACCCCCACCCCGTCTGAGACGCTGCCCCCTGCCGAGGAGCCGCCCGTCGAGCCCGACGTGGTGCGGCTGGGCGGCCCCGACCGCATCGCCACCGCCGTGCTGCTGTCCGCCGCGACCTTCCCCGCTGGCGTGGACACCGTCCTCATCGCCGCGGGCGCAACCTTCCCCGACGCCCTCACCGGCGCCGCCGCAGCCGCCACCGGCCCCGGACCCGTCCTGCTCGTCCCCACCGACACCCTCCCCGACATCGTCGACGCCGAGATCAGGCGACTCGCACCCCGCCGCATCGTCCTGCTCGGGGGCACGGCAGCGATCAGCGAGGGCGTCGAGGATCAGCTGGCCACCCTGGCGACCGTCGTGGACCGCCGAGCGGGGCCCGAGCGCTACGCCACCGCCGCCGCCATCAGCGCGGGCTTCTTCACCTCCGACGTCACCGCGGTGTGGGTCGCCTCGGGCGAGACCTTCGCCGACGCCCTGCCCGCCGGCCCCGGCGCGGGCTTGGCCGGCAGCCCCCTGCTGCTGACCGCCCGCGACACCCTCCCGCCGGTGATCGAGCAGGAGCTGCAACGCCTGGCGCCCGACCGGATCGTGCTGCTGGGCGGCACCGCGGTCGTCTCGACGGCTGTCGAGGACCTGCTCGCCTCCATCGCCCCCGTCACCCGGCTCGCCGGCCCTGACCGCTACGCCACCGCCGCCGCCGTCGCCCAGCACGCCTTCCCCACCGCACCCGCCGTCCTGATCGCCAGCGGCCAGGACTTCGCCGACGCGCTCGCCGCAGGCCCCGTCGCCCTCGTCGACGGCGGGCCGGTCCTGCTGGTCACCCCCGACCAGATCCCCGCCCCAACCGACGCCGAGCTCCGACGACTGGTCCCACAGCTGATCACCATCGCCGGCGGCACCGCTGCGGTCTCCGACTCCGTCCAGACCCTGCTGGCGGAGTACGGGACCGGGTGACGCGTCCGCCACCATCGCTGTCGCGGTGGTGTCAGTGCGACCTGTGGGCCGGGGTGCCCGTGCGACCCGTGGGCCGGGGTGTCCATGCGACCTGTGGAGGGGGTGGCCGGGCTTTGTACCTTGGGGTCCCCGAGTCTCTTTAAGGACAGTGCTGTGGTCGAGATCCGTGACGCCCTCTCCTACGACGACGTCCTGCTGCTGCCGGGCCCCTCGTCCGTGCTGCCCCGCGACGTCTCGATCGAGACGACGCTGGCGCCGAACCTGACCCTGCGCACGCCGATCCTGTCGGCGGCGATGGACAAGGTGACCGAGGCGCCCATGGCGATCGCCATGGCGCGGCAGGGCGGCATCGGTGTCATCCACAAGAACTGCGGGGTCGAGGACCAGGCCGCGATGGTGGAGTCGGTGAAGCGGTCGGAGTCCGGGTTCATCTCCGACCCCGTCACCCTGACCGCCGACGACCCGGTCCAGCGCTCCTTCGACCTGATGACCCGCTACAAGGTCTCGGGCTTCCCGGTGGTGGACGCCAACCGCAAGCTGGTCGGGATCATCACCAACCGGGACCTGCGCAACGACGCCGACCCGTCCCGGCCGGTGCGGGACTACATGACCGCCGAGGGGCTGGTCACCGCGGTCCCCGGGACCACGCTGGAGCAGGCCCGCCTGGCGATGCAGGACGCCCGCGTCGAGAAGCTGCCGATCGTCGACGCCGACGGCCGCCTGACCGGCATGTTCACCTTCAAGGACATCGAGAAGGTCCGCCGCTACCCCCACTCGGCCAAGGACGACTCGGGCCGGCTGCTGGTGGCCGCCGCGATCGGCGTCGGCCCCGACGGTGACGAGCGGGCCGAGGCGCTGGTGCGTGCCGGCGTGGACCTGCTGGCCATCGACTCCGCACACGGCCATTCCTCGGGGATCCTGGAGTTCGCCGCCAAGATCAAGGACCGCTTCCCCGACACCCCGCTGATGGTCGGCAACGTCGCCACCGGCGAGGCCGTGCGGGCGTGCGCCGACCACGGCGCCGACGTCGTGAAGGTCGGCGTCGGGCCCGGCTCGATCTGCACCACCCGCATCGTCACCGGCGTCGGTGTCCCGCAGTTCACCGCCGTGGCCGACGCGGCCGAGGCGGCGGCCCAGGTGGGCGTGGCCACGATCGCCGACGGCGGCATCCGCTACTCCGGCGACATCGTGAAGGCCCTGGGCGCGGGTGCGACCGCGGTCATGGCCGGCAACCTGCTGGCCGGTACCGACGAGAGCCCCGGCGAGCTGGTGCTCGTGGGTGGCCGCCGCTACAAGGAGTACCGCGGCATGGGATCCACCGACGCGATGCGCGCGGGCTCGGCCGACCGCTACTTCCAGGCGAAGGGCGAGGAGCCCTCCAAGCTGGTCCCCGAGGGCGTCTCGGGTCTGCTGCCCTACCGCGGCACCGTGGGCGAGGTCATCGTGCAGCTCGCTGGTGGCCTGCGCTCGGGCATGGGCTACGTCGGCGCCGCCACCCTGCCCGACCTGGCGGCGAAGGCCCGGTTCGTCAAGCAGTCCGCCGCCGGCGCCCGCGAGTCCCACGTCCACGACCTGGACGTCGTCCACGAGGCACCCAACTACTCCGTCCCCGGCCAGAGCTAGGGCCGTCGCCACCGTCGTGCCGCCGATCCCCTCCACAGGCGGCACAGGCGGGTAGAACCCGCTGTTCACTGCCGGGCTGCGGAGGAGTACCCTGACGCCTTCAGGGTCCTGTCCGTCCCGCCCGTCCCCGGTGCGGTCCAGCGGCAGGCCTGCACGACAGGCTCACGCCATGGTGGTTCTCGCTGCCGAGTCCGCAGGGGCTGCGCTCAGCCACGACGCGCTCCTGCTGTTCATCGTCCAGTTCCTGCTGCTGCTCCTCCTGGCCCGCGCGCTGGGGCTGGTCGCCAACCGCATGGGCATGCCCTCGGTCGTCGGCGAGCTGATGGCCGGGCTGCTGCTGGGCCCGACCGTGTTCGGCGCGCTGGCGCCGGCGCTGCGCGAGACGGTGTTCGCCACGGCCGACCCGGCCCAGGGCCACCTCATCGAGATCATCAGCTTCATCGGCGTGATGATGCTGCTGGTCCTCACGGGGCTCGAGACCGACATCGCCCTGATCATGTCGCGGCGCAGCCAGGCGCTGAAGGTCAGCCTGGGCGGGATCATCGTCCCGTTCACGTTCGGGTTCGCCGTCGCCTACGCGCTGCCGACCTCGTTCCTGACCGACCCCGACCAGCACATCACGTTCGCGCTGTTCATGGGCACGGCGATGTCCATCTCGGCCATCCCGGTGATCGCCAAGGTCCTGATCGAGCTGAAGATCATCCGGCGCGACATCGGTCAGCTGACGCTGGCCGCCGGGATGATCGACGACTCGATGGGCTGGATCCTGCTGTCCATCGTCGCCGGGCTGGCCCGCAGCGGCGCGGTCACCGCACAGGGCGTCATCACCTCGGCGGGCACCGTGCTGGGCTTCATCGCCGTGGCGTTCACCATCGGCCGCTTCCTGGTCGTGCGTGCCATCCGCTGGGTCAGCAAGCACCAGCCGGGTGAAGGGCCGCTGCTGACCACGCTGTTCGCGCTGGCCCTGGCCTTCGCCGCGATCACCCAGGTCCTCAACATCGAGGCGGCGCTGGGCGCGTTCGTGCTGGGCATCATCGCGGGGCAGGTCCGGCGGGTCGACCACCGCATCGTGCACTCGCTGGAGACCTTCACCCTGGCGGTCTTCGCCCCGGTCTTCTTCGCCAGCGCCGGGCTGAAGGTCGACCTGACCAGCCTGGCGGAGCCCCGCACGCTGCTGGTCGGCCTGCTGGTCCTGGCGGTCGCGATCGGCGGCAAGTTCATCGGCGCCTACCTGGGTGCGACGGCGGCGAAGCTGGGCCGCATCGAGGCCCTGTCGCTGGGTGCGGGCATGAACGCCCGCGGCGCCGTCGAGATCATCGTGGCGACCATCGGGCTGAACCTGGGCGTGCTGACGCCCGAGATGTTCACCATCATCGTGATGGTGGCGATCGTGACGTCGCTGATGGCACCCCCGCTGCTGCGCTACCTGATGCCGCGGGTGCCGATGGGTGATGAGGAGCGTGCCCGGCTGGCCCGGGAGGAGGGGGAGCGGTCCAGCATGCTGGCCGGCGTCCACCGGGTGCTGCTGCCGACCCGCGGCGGGACCAACTCCCAGCTGGCGGCCCAGCTGCTGCAACGGATCGCCGACGGCCGCGACATGGACGTGACCGTGATGCACGCCACCCCGGAGGAGGGTGCGACCGCGGGTGACGAGGACCGTCTGGTCCGGGTGGAGGGGCACCTGTCGCAGGCCCGGGTCCGCCGTCTGACCCGCCGCGGCGTCGACGACGTGGCCGCTGCGGTGGTCGCCGAGGCTGCGCAGGGCTATGACCTGCTGGTGCTGGGGGCGACCGAGACCCTGACCGACGACGACGATGACGCCCCGCTGTTCAGCAGGGTCGTGGACCAGATCCTGATCAGCTGTCCGGTGCCGGTGCTGCTGGTGCACTCACGCTGGGCCCAGGACATCACCGAGCAGCTGGTGGACGTGCCCCTCAGCAGGATCCTGCTGCCGACCACCGGCGCGGACGCCGAGTCGCGTGCCCCCGAGATCGCCTTCGCGATCGCGACCGGTGGCGGCGGGGCGACCGTGGCGACGGACGAGCGCTCGGCCGACCCGCTGGAGCGGCTGTCCTCGGAGGGTCACGCCACCGTCGTGGAGCTGGTCCGCATCGTCGAGCCCCCGGACGACACCTGGGGCGAGGTGGGCCGGTCCAACGCCGGTGGCACCGCGGTCGACCTGGTCGGCCGTGCGCGGCTGATGGGTGAGGAGGCCGTGATGGCCGAGGCCGCCATGGGCCAGCGCATGGGGGCCGAGGTCCACACCAGGGTCGAGGTCACCGCCGACCCGCTGGGTCCCGCGGTGGTCGAGCTGGCCCGCGCGACCCAGGCCTCGCTGATCGTCATGCGCAGCGACGTGCAGCCCGTGACCCGCCGGGCGTTCATGGGCCACGACCTGGACCACGTGCTGCGCCACGCCACCTGCCCGGTGGCGATCATCACGCGCTCGTGAGGGTCAGCCGGCCAGCTTCAGGCCGGCGACGCAGCCGACCAGGCCCGTCAGCAGCAGGATCCGCACCACGCTGACGGGCTCGGCACCCGTGGCCATCGCCCACGTCGCGGTGGTGGCGGCGCCGATGCCCACCCACACCGCGTAGCCGGTGCCCACCGGCAGCTCACGCAGGGCGAAGGCCAGCCCACCCATGCTGGCCAGCAGGGCCACGGCGAACACGACGGTCGGCCCCGGCACCGACAGGCCGTCGGACCGGCTGAGCGCGGTCGCCCACACCGCCTCGAGCACCCCGGACACGACCAGCACGATCCACGACACAACGTCTCCAGTGGCACCGTCTTTTCGCAGACCGGGTACGGCACCGCCTCGTCCGGGGGCCCGTCCGGACCCTGCGGCCCAGGCTGCCCTGTGTCGCCGCGTGTGGCAGCGGTCCCATGAACCTGTCGTGGTGATGTGGTCCGACCCCCGGTTCCGGGGGAGAACCGGTGACATGTCCCAGACCTCCGTCGACACCGCCGCCCCCGACCGCGGGACCCAGACCGACCCGTGGGCCCAGACCACCACCGACGTCGGGTCCCGACTTGACGTCGACGTGGCGCGCGGGCTGACCGGTGAGGAGGCACGCCGACGGCTGGAGGAGCACGGCCCCAACGAGATCGCCGAGCAGGAGGGACGGTCCCGCCTGCGCATCGCCGTGGACCAGTTCCTCTCGCCGATCGTCTACATCCTGATGGCGGCCGGTGTCGCCGCGGCGATCGCCGGTGAGATCGTCGAGGCCGTCGCCGTCGTCATCGCCGTGATCATCAACGCGGTCATCGGCTTCGTCACCGAGGTCCGTGCCGTCCAGTCGGTGGAGTCGCTCCGCGAGCTGGGTCGCACCACCGCCACGGTCAGGCGTGACGGCTCCCTGCGGACGATCGACGGGGTCGACATCGTGCCGGGCGACGTGGTGATCCTGGACGAGGGCGACGTGGTGCCCGCCGACCTGCGGCTGACGGAGTCCGCCGGCCTGCGCATCGACGAGGCCCCGCTGACCGGCGAGAGCGACCCGGTGCGCAAGGACCCGCAGGCGCTGGACGGCCCGACACCCCTGGCCGAGCGGGCCAACATGGCGTTCAAGGGGACCCGGGTCAGCGTCGGCAGCGGTGAGGGGATCGTGGTCGCCACCGCGACCGACACCGAGATCGGCCGGGTCTCGACGCTGGTCGAGGAGGCCGGCGGGGACGACGACACGCCGCTGGAGCGTCAGCTGGACGCCCTGGGCAAGGCCCTGATCGGCGCGGTCATCCTGGTCGGCATCGTCGTCGCCGGCGCCGGTATC
>JBFKGB010000108.1:0-9613 GCA_041633535.1 Euzebya sp.
CGCCGGCATCCCGCTGCCCGACGGCAGCCACGCACCGGCCCTGACGGCCCCGATCAAGGCCACCCTCGGCTGGCTGGTGTCGATGCGGGCGACCCACGAGGACGAGGGCGTGGCCCCCTCCACCACCTGGCTGGCGCTCGCAGCCGGGCTCGCCGTCCGGCTGGTCGCGCAGGGCCGCATGATCCCGCAGATCCGCAAGGTCACGGGACGCGGCCGCAACCAGTCGGGCCGCAGCGACTTCCAGGTCCACTGGGTCCCCGCCCTGATCGACCACGACGAGTTCACCACCCTGTCGCGGGTCATGCCCGGCAGCGTCTCGGCGCTGACC
The DNA here is from genome assembly GCA_041633535.1 of Euzebya sp. Lineage (GTDB taxonomy): Bacteria > Actinomycetota > Nitriliruptoria > Euzebyales > Euzebyaceae > Euzebya. Next base: position 329 of record JBFKGB010000108.1, read on the forward strand.
CGGTCCAACGACCGGCGGGCCTTCACCGAGGCCGTGGTCGCGGGGGTGGTCGACGCGATCTGCACCGACGCGGCCAACCGGGTCGAGGTGCCGGCACCTCCGCCCCGTGCGCGCAGCGCCACCGAGGTCGCCGAGACCGTCCTGGCCCTGATGAACGGCGAGCCCTTCGACGCGCCGACCCAGCGTGGTGCCGAGCTCAGCCGTGGGCTGCAGACCTGGGCCAAGCAGATCCTGGGCACGTCCAACGTGCGCCTGGTCGTGCAGCTGGACCCGCCCGACGAGGGCGACGCCTGGTACCTGCGCACGATGGTGGCCGGCAACAACCGCAAGCTCGAGCCGGTCGACGCGGCGATGTCCAACGCCAACAGCGCGCGGCGCGAGCAGATAAAGGCAGAGCTGGACCGCCTGGAGGGCATCTACCCTCCGCTGCTGCGTGGCAAGGCCGAGCGGCGGGGCGAGGTCATCCTCAGCCAGGAGGAGTCCTGGGAGCTGATGACCGAGACGGGCAAGGTCCTGGCCTCCGCCGGCTATGACGTCCGTGTCCCACCCCTGTCGCGCCGGAAGCCGCGTCCGGGGCTGAAGCTCACCTCCACCGAGGGGCCCGACACCGCCGTCGGCGCCCAGCAGCTGGCCTACGTGCAGTGGTCGGCGGTGTTCGGCGACGTCGAGCTGACCGCCCACGACATCATGGAGCTCAGCCGCGAGTCCCGGCCGCTGGTGAAGGCCCACGGCAGATGGGTCGAGCTGGACAAGGCCGACCTGGAGGCCGCCGCCGAGGCGCTGGCCGAGCGTGCCGACAAGACGCGGATGTCCGGCGCGGAGATGCTGCGCCACGCCATGGGGCTCGAGGGAACCCTCCTGCAGGGCGGCATCAGCGTCGCCGGTGACAGCTGGGCCGCCGACCTGCTGCAGAGCGCCCGCGACATCCCCGAGCAGCCGCCGACCCGTCCCGAGGGCTTCAACGGCGAGCTGCGGGGCTACCAGGCTGACGCGCTGGCGTGGCTGCAGTTCCTCAACAGCGCCGGTCTGGGTGGCTGCCTGGCCCTGGACATGGGGCTGGGCAAGACCCCGACGCTGCTGGCCCACCTGGCCGGCTCGACCGAGGACGGCCCGGCGGTCGTCGTCGCACCGCCGGCGGTCGTCGGCAACTGGGCGGCCGAGGCCCGCAAGTTCGTGCCCGGTCTGAAGGTCCGGGTACACCACGGGCCCAACCGTGCAGGGGCACGTGAGCTGCGCAGCCAGGCCGAGGAGACCCAGCTGTTCATCACCACCTACGGCACCGCCGTACGTGACATCGACGCCCTGGAGTCCATCAGCTGGGGCAAGGTCGTGCTGGACGAGGCGCAGGCCATCAAGAACCCCACCAGCGAGACCGCCCAGCAGCTGCGCCGTCTGGAGGCACACAGCCGCGTGGTGCTGACCGGCACCCCGATCGAGAACGGGCTGGGCGACCTGTGGGCCCTGCTGGACTTCACCAACCCCGGGCTGCTGGGCGACCGCGCGTCCTTCGTGGCACAGCTGTCGCGCACGGCCGCCGGTCGGTCGACCGCGGAGGAGGCGCTGCGCACCCTCAACGGTGTGCTGGTCTACCGCCGCACCAAGGCCGAGCCGTCGATCGCCGCCGAGCTGCCCGACCGCATCGACACGCTGGACCACTGCGCCATGACGCCCGAGCAGATCGGGCTGTACCAGGCGGTCCTGGACGACCTGATGGTCCAGACCGCCGACGACGGTGGGGGCCTCGACGGCACCAGCAAGAAGAAGGGTGCGGTGCTGGCGGCCATCACCGCCCTGAAGCAGATCTGCAACCACCCGGCGGCCTACCTGGACGGCGACGACCAGCCGTTGGAGGGACGGTCGGGCAAGCTCGCCCGTCTGAACGAGATCATCGACAACGTCTTCGAGGCCGACGAGCGCGTGCTGGTGTTCACCCACTTCGCCTCGTGGGGCGAGAAGCTGTCGGCCTACCTGACCGAGCGCACCGGCGAGCAGGTCGACTGCTACCACGGCGGCCTGGCGCGTGGCGCGCGCGACGCCATGATCGAGCGGTTCCAGAAGGGCACCGGCAAGGGTGCCCTGGTGCTCAGCCTGAAGGCCGGCGGCACCGGTCTGAACCTGACGGCAGCAAGCCACGTCGTGCTGTACGACCGCTGGTGGAACCCGGCCGTGGAGGACCAGGCCCGGGACCGTGCGTGGCGGATCGGACAGACCCGGACCGTCATGGCCCACCGGCTGGTGTGCCCCGGCACGGTGGACGAGCGGGTCGAGGAGGTCGTGGCCGGCAAGCGGCAGATCGCCGACCTCGCGCTGCCCAAGTCCTCCTCCATCGGGGACCTGGACTCCAGCCAGCTGCAGCGTGCGCTCGGCATCGACGCCGACGCGCTGCTGACCGACGACGACGAGCCGACCAGCTTCATGCTGGAGACCGCAGGGGACCCCCGATGAGCGCAGCACGCAGACGCCGCAGCAAGGGCGGCAACCGCAAGGGTGGCGGCGGCCAGCAGCAGCCCCAGGGTCGGCGCCGCAGCGGCAAGAAGAAGGTGCAGGTCGGCTTCTGGGGCGACGCCGCGAAGCTGCCGGAGGCCAAGTCCGACGTGCGCATCAGCACCGAGCCGGCGGTCGTGCCCCACTCGCTGGGTCCGCCGCCCCTGCCGGGGCACGAGACGATCGCGATGCACTACTTCACCGCGATCTACGACAAGGGCGTGACGTTGTCGGGCGCGCTGGCGGCCGCAGCCGGTCTGATCGAGCCAGAGGAGCTGATCGACGAGCTCGGCGACTGACCCGCGCCCGCCGCGGCGTTGTGTGACAATCGTCCCCTGAACCGCCGAGTCCGAAGGGGACCGCACACATGGGACTGATGGCAAAGCTCAAGGGCGAGCTCGTCGACATCATCGAATGGATCGACGACTCCCGGTCGACGCTGGCCTGGCGCTTCCCGCGCTACAACAACGAGATCAAGAACGGCGCGGAGCTGATCGTCCGCGAGGGGCAGCGTGCGGTCTTCGTCTACCGTGGGCAGCTCGCCGACTCGTTCATGCCCGGCCACTACGAGCTGAAGAGCGAGAACCTCCCGATCCTGTCGACGATCCAGGGCTGGGAGCACGGGTTCAACAGCCCGTTCCGGTCCGAGGTCTACTTCATCAACACGCGGCCGATCACGGACCTGCGCTGGGGCACGCCCGCACCGATCACGATCCGCGACCCCGACTTCGGCATGGTCCAGGTCCGCGCCAACGGCCTGTGCATGGTCAAGATCGAGGACGTCGACATCTTCCTGCGGGAGGTCATCGGCACCGACTCCGAGGTCGAGGCCGCCGAGATCAGCGAGCTGCTGCGCCAGGTCATCTCCACCGCGTTCTCCGAGATGGTGCTGGACACCGGCGTCGGCGCCATCGACCTGCAGGGCAAGCAGGTCGAGCTGGCCGGTCGCCTGCGCGAGTACGTGCAGGAGAAGGTCGACGACGAGTTCGGCCTGGCCGTGCCCGACATCACGATGAACATCTCGCTGCCCGAGGCGATCACGCAGGCGATGACCCGCGGCGTCGCCCGCGGTGTGGAGGAGGGCGGGTACGCCCGCAACGTCGGTGACCTGGATCGCTTCCAGCAGGTCCGGCAGTCCGACGCGATCCTCGCGGCGGCCTCCAACGAGGGTGGCGGGGCCGGGCAGGGGCTGGGCCTGGGGCTCGGCGTCGCCATGGGTGGCCAGATGGCGGGGCAGCTGGCAGGTGCGGGTGCCGCGGCGGCCGCGCCCCCGCCCCTCCCCAGCCAGCAGACCTACCACGTCGCCTCCGGCGGCCAGCAGATGGGCCCCTACACCGTCGCCCAGCTGCAGCAGGCAGCCGGGCAGGGGCAGCTGACGCCCGACACCCTGGTGTGGTCCGCAGGCATGGCCGCATGGACCCCGGCAGGACAGGTCGCGGCGCTGGCCGCGCTGTTCGCCACGCCCCCGCCGCTGCCGCCGCAGGCGCCGCCACCGGCCCCGCCGGCGGGGTAGGACGGTGGCCACCGAGGAGCACCTGTCCCCGGACGGGCCCCCGCCGCTGCCGGGATCGGCCCCGCCGCCGGCCCGCGACACCCATGCCGTCCACCACGAGACCCAGGCCACCCGCACCTACCCGTGCGGGACCTGCGGCAGCGCCCTGGTCTTCGACCCCGGCGTGCAGCAGCTGCGGTGCCGCTCGTGCGGCAACGTCCAGGCGCTGGTCGAGGTGCAGGGCGCCGTCGTCGAGCAGGACCTGCGTGGTGCCATCGCCCAGATGCGCGCGCAGGCGCCGCAGGTCAACGCGCTGGTGGCGGGCGAGAAGGAGATCGTGTGCCAGAGCTGCGGGGGGCACACCACCTTCACCGGCAGCTGGACGGCACAGCGGTGCCCGTTCTGCGCCACGCCCATCCAGCGTGACGACGTCCACGACGCCCCTGACCGGTTGGCGGTCGACGGTGTGCTGCCGTTCCAGGTCGACGACGCCGCCGCCGACGCCGCGCTGAAGCAGTGGGTCAGCAGTCGTTGGTTCGCACCCACGGAGTTCAAGGAGTATGGCCGCGCCGGGTCCTTCGCCAGCATCTACACGGCCTGGTTCACCTTCGACGCCGACACGTGGACGTCCTACACCGGCGAGCGGGGCGACGACCGGACCGAGACCCACGGCTCGGGCGACGACGAGTACACCACCACCACGACCGACTGGCGCCGTGTGTCCGGACAGGTGAGCCGCAGGTTCGACGACCTGACGGTCCTGGCCAACGACGGCCTGAACCCCAAGCACACGGCCGCGATCGACACCTGGCCGATGGACAAGGTCCAGCCCTTCAGCCCGGAGTTCATGGCCGGCCACCTGAGCCGCACCTACGACGACCCGTTGGAGCAGTGCGCCACACGCGCCCGCAGCACCATGGAGACCATGATCGAGCGCGACGTGCGGTCTGACATCGGTGGTGACCACCAGCGCATCCACAGCCGGGACACCCGGTGGTCCGGCGTCACGTTCAAGCACGTGCTGCTGCCGGTCTGGCTGCTGACCGTCATCTACGGCGGACAGACCTACCAGGTGCTGATCAACGGGGCGACGGGACAGATCGCCGGCGAGCGGCCGTACTCCAAGGTCAAGATCGCTGCCGCGGTCGTCGCCGCCCTGGTCGTCATCGCCCTGCTCGTCATCCTGCTCGGGGGTGGCTCATGAGCCTCCTGCTGCTCATCGTCCTGCTCGGTGTCCTGCTCGTCGGCGGCGGGATCGCGTTCGCCGTCGCGCTGGCCCGACGCTCGGCCGACCGCTACGCCGAGCAGAACGAGGTGCTGCCCGGCGTCTCGTCCAGGGCGCCGGCCGCCTGGGCGGGGGCCCACTCCCCCGAGGCGCTGCTGCACCGCCGCATCGGCGAGGCCGTCCGCGGCCTGCGGGCGCAGAGCGAGCTGGGTCACGAGGACGTGGGCCAGCTCGAGCTGCGCGTCGAGCTCGAGCAGCACGCCCTCGCCGTCGACGAGCGGCTGGTCGCCGCCGCGGCCATGGCCCCCGGTCCCCACCGCCAGCGGGCGCTGGCCGAGCTGGAGGTGTCCGTCGTGGCGATCGAGCAGGCGGCCGGCGACCTGGCCCGCAGCATCGGGCGGGCCGGCGCGTCCAGCGACGTCATGGGGCTGGAGGACCTCGCCGCCAGGATCAAGGGGCTGACGGCGGAGGGGTGAGGTGTTCGGCGACCGCCATGGCACGTGGTGGGGATGGCCACGGCGGCCGCCGAAGTCGTGAGGTCTAGGTCTGGTCCAGCAGGCTCGCCCAGCCGGGCGAGGCACCCTGGTGGGCGTCGGCGGCCAGCTGGCAGCGGATGCCGCCGCGGACGGCGAACGTGGTGTCGTCCTGCGGGGCCGCGACCGGGTGCTGGCCGAAGTCGGGCTGGCCGACGGTCACGGTGACCATCGACGCGGCGACGCCCTGGGCAGCCAGCTGGTCGACGTAGGCCTGCTGCAGCACCTGACTGGTCACGGCGAACGCCTCCTGCATGCACGCCTGGCCGCCGATGACCTGCTGGGCGAACGCGAACGCGCTGAGGGTCAGCGTCTCGGTGTCGTCCACCCCGGGCAGCAGGTCGGTGAGCTCGCCCAGGAGGCCCTGGTCGTACTCGACGTGCTGGGCGGAGGACACCAGGTCCACGCGGGGCCGCACGAAGCTGATCGCCTCGCCGGGCACGTCCACGGCGAAGCTGCCGTCGTCGCCCTGCACGACCGTGACCGACCCGGCGTCGACGCAGGTGTCGACGTCGCCTCGTGCGTCGATCGTGACGGTGTCGGTGCGGACCACGAAGCCGGCGACGGTGTGCTCCCTGGTCCCCGTCACCGGGACGGTCGCCTGGATGCGCGCCCGGCAGTCCAGGCTGACCGGCTCGATGCGCACCATCGTCGCGTCGCCCTTCTGGGCCACCTCCTGGTCGCTGTGGACCAGCGACCGGGCAAGACGGTCCAGCCGGAGGGCGTCGGGCAGGTGCAGCTCGAGGATGCCGGTGGACACCAGGGCGACGGCCAGCAGACCGCTGAGCACACCGATGGCTGCAGCCTTCATGTCCCTCCCCCTCCGTCGACGTCGTGGTGACTGCTCACGGTCGTTGGACACGTCGGGGAGGTCGAAGTTGCGCGACCCCTGCGGATTTATCGGACGGCGGCGATCGCCTTCGCGACGTAGTCCACGTTTGCCTCGGTGACACCGGCGATGTTGACCCGGCTGGAGGGGATCGGGTAGACGCTGTGGTCGCGCTGCAGGGTGCCGACCTGCTCGGGGCTCAGGCCCAGGAAGCTGAACATCCCGCGCTCGCCGGCGATGAAGTCGAACTCCTCGGTCCCGGTCGCGTCGCGGAGGGTGTCGCTCAGCAGCGCACGCAGGCCGTTGATGCGGTTGCGCATCTCCGACACCTCGGCCTTCCACGAGGCCGTCAGGTCGGCGTCGTCCAGGATCTCCCCGACGATCGAGGCGCCGTGGGCCGGCGGCATCGAGTACAGCTCGCGGGCGATGTTGGCCATCTGGCTGGTGTCGGTGCCGGCCCCGGCGGCGGTCGCGTTGACGGTGATCGCCAGGCCCGTGCGCTCGCGGTACAGCCCGAAGTTCTTGGACGCCGAGTAGGCGACCAGCATCTCGGGCACCCGGCCGGCCAGCAGGCGGACGCCGAAGGCGTCCTCCTCCATCCCCTCCCCCAGGCCGTGGTAGGCGAAGTCGACGTAGGGGGTGAACCCGCGCTCGACAGCGACGTCGGCGATCGTCTCCCACTGCGCCGGCGTCAGGTCGGCGCCACACGGGTTGTGGCAGCAGCCGTGGATCAGGACGACGTCGCCCGGACCGCGCTGCCGCAGCGTCTCGATCATCTGGTCGAACACGATCACGTGGGTGCCGCGGTCGTAGTAGGGGTACTGCTGGATGTCCAGCCCGGCGGCGCCCATCAGGGGGATGTGGTTGCCCCATGTGGGGGTCGGGACCCACAGCTGGGTGTCGGCCTTGGCGCGCAGCAGCAGCCCGGCGCCCAGGCGCAGCGCACCCGAGCCGCCCGGCGCCTGCACCGCGCCCACGCGTCCGTCGGTCAGGACGGCGTGGTCGGCGCCGAACAGCTCGCGGGTGATGCCGTCGATGAAGCGGGCGTCGCCGGGGGGTGAGACGTAGACCTTGGTGGTCTGGGCGGCGATGACCCGGCGCTCGGCCTCCTTGACGGCGGCGAAGACCGGGGTGTTCCCGCTGGCGTCCTTGTAGACGCCGACGCCCAGGTCGACCTTCTGGGGGTTCGGGTCGTTCCGGCACGCGACGGTGGTGCCGAGGATCGGGTCGGGCGGCAGCTGTGACAGGTTCTCAAGCATCGCCATCAGCGTACGCCGCGGACCGTCGACGGGGGGACTCCGAGATGGTCCGGCGCGGTTGTGGGCCGGGTGCCCAGGGAAGGACGAGGACATGGCAACCTCGACGACCGACCACGACGCTGACGACGTGCAGGACCGGGCGGAGGATGCGGCCCGCAGCCCGTGGGTCGAGCGGCTGGGGTCGATGGGCTTCTTCGCCAAGGGCGTGCTGTACCTGGTCGTCGCGGCCATCGCCGGGTCGGTCGGGTTCCTCGGCGGCGGTGAGGCAAGCCAGACCGGGGCCATCAGCCAGCTCGCCCAGCAGTCCTATGGGACCGTGCTGCTGATCGTGCTGGCCGTCGGCCTGGCCAGCTACGCCCTGCTGCGTGCCCTGCACGTCGTCATCAACCCCAGCGACGAGGACGGTCTGAAGGGGATCGGCATGCGTCTCAGCTACGGGGTCCGCTCGCTGATCTACGGCGGGCTGACCGCCTACACGATCCGCGCCCTGGCCGGGTCCTCGGGCGGCGGGGGCGGCAGCGAGAGCCGCCTGACCAGACAGCTGCTGGACCTGCCCGGTGGCCAGCTGATCGTCGGCGTGATCGCCCTCGTCATGCTGGGTGTGGGCGCCTACCAGCTGTACTCGGCCGCCAGCCACAGCTTCATGGGGCACCTGGAGGGGGCCAGCGCCGACCAGCGACGGACCGCCCGCAGGCTGGGCACGGTCGGGCACGCTGGCCGCGGGGTGGTGTTCGGCACCGTCGGGTTCCTCTTCGCCAAGGCGGCCCTGCAGTCCGACTCCAGCGAGGCCGGCGGCGTCGACAAGGCGCTGCAGACCATCGCGTCCTCCCCCGCCGGGACGGTCGCGCTGGTCGTCGTCGCGCTGTCACTTGCCGCCTACGGGCTGTACTGCTGCGCCGTCGGGGCGTGGGGCACGGCGCGCAACGCCGGCTGACGTCCCGCCCGCTGACACACCCCGGTCGTATCCTCGCGGGGCCATGAACCCCCGTCCCACCTGCCTGACGTGAACCGCCGCCCCCGCTACGTCGCCGACGTCCTCGCCGTCCCGTCCAAGAAGCGGCCGCCGACGCGTGAGGTCCGCCTGCAGCTGGGCCTGACGCTGACCGATCAGCCCAGCCGCTTCACCGGCAAGGTCGTGGAGTACGAGTCCGGGGTCGTGGTCCTGGAGGCCCCTGACGACGGCGGCCGGCGGGCCTTCCCCTACGAGCCGGACCGCTTCCTGCAGAACGGACGTCCCATCCGCCTGACCAAGGGCGTCGTCGGCATCTCCCGGCCGGCGACGCTGACCTCGGCCAGCGGCGCGGTGGTCAGCGCCAGGCCGACGGCGAAGGTCGCCCGGGCCTCGCGGATCTGGGTCGAGGGCAAGCACGACGCCCAGCTGCTCGAGAAGGTCTGGGGCGACGAGCTGCGCGAGCTGGCGATCGTGGTCGAGCCGCTGGACGGTGCCGACGACCTGGCCGCCG
>JBFKGB010000109.1:0-9601 GCA_041633535.1 Euzebya sp.
GAGGCGTAGCGGGCGGCGAGGATGTTGGGGATCACAGAGGCGGTCACGCGCGCAAGGGTGGCACAGCGGCCGCGTCCCGCCCAAAGACGCCGGGGTCGGGGTCGGGGCGCGCGGGTGGGCCGCCGCCGCCGCGGGAGGTGTGGGTGGGGTTCGCCCGCTGACCCGTACGAAGCCCACCCGATCGCGGGGGTGGGACCGCCGCGCGCAGGTGTGGGTGGGGTTCGCCCGCTGATCCGTACGAAGCCCACCCAGGGACGGTAAGGGGGTGGGGACGGCGCGGGTGCGGCACCATGTGGCGCATGACGATCGTGGTGGTGGCGCTGAGCCTGGGTGGGTACCGCGCGGCGGACCACCGCCGTGTCTACGGTGCTGCCGCCGACGTGTTCGAGGAGTGGCTGGCCGACACCGCCGACGACGTCGAGTGGCACGAGGTCGTGGACGAGCCGGGCGGCCTGATCGACGTCCGGGCCGAGCTGACGGGCTACGAGGGCGAGGAGAGCGACCTGGCCGACGCCGCCGCGAACCTGGTCGCGACCGTCGAGCAGGCGGGCATGGTCCTGCTGGCCGCGACCGCCACCACCGAGGACGGCGTCGAGCACCGCCTGTCGCTGTAGCGGACTGCTCAGGCGGGTCTGCTGACCGCCGCCACCGTCGCACCCAGCGCCGCGACCAGGTCGTCGACGTCGACCAGCACCGAGGTCCCCGACACGCCGGAGCCCAGCGCGATCCGGTCCATGGCGCTGGCGGCCTCGTCCACGATCACCGGCCAGGAGCGGCCCTCCGGGGTGGCGGCGCCCAGCGGGGTGATGCTGCCCGGCGCGTAGCCCGTCCCGGCCAGCGCCTCGTCCCGCTGCGCCATCGAGGCCCGCTTCACGCCCAGCACGGGTCGTAGCAGCGACCAGTCCAGCGACCGTCCACCAGGCACCACGACCAGGACCAGGTCGTCGGTCCCGCGGTGCACGACCAGGGTCTTGCACAGCTGGCCGGGCGCCAGGCCCAGCTTGGCCTCGTGCTCCTCCATCGAGGAGGAGGGGCCGACGTCACGCACCTCGACGGCCAGGCCCAGACGGGCGGCGGCCTCGACCGCGGGGGGAGGGGTCATCGTCGGTCCTCCAGGATCCCGCGGGCGACGGTGGCGACCTGCGCGGGGTCGGTGGTGGCGGCCAGCGTCGCCCGCACGGCTGCGGCCCAGCGGGCCCGTCGTCCCTCGGGCGCCACGTCGGCCAGTGCGGCGCGGACGCCAGGGTCGGCACGCAGGGCGGCGAGGACCGTGCTGGCGGTCCCCCAGCGCTGGTCCAGCAGCGGCTCGAGGGTCCGACGCAGGTGGGCGGTCAGGGCGGGCGCACCGGTGCTGAGGGTCACCAGCAGGCCGTCCCTGCGGATCACGGCGGGGACCACCACGTCGCTGGTCCCCGCGATGCGCAGGCACCAGATGCCCAGCCGGTCGGCCTCCTCGACGACGGCATCGTCCACGGCCGTCACGCCCGTCCCGGCCACGACCAGACGGGGGCGGGGTGTGCGGTCCAGGTCCCCGGCCGCGTACGGCCGCTGGAGCACCTCCACCGCGCCGCCCAGGCCACCGTCGACCCGGGGTGCGATGACGGTGACGTGGGCGCCCGCGTCGATCAGGGGCGCCACCTTGCCCGCGGCGACCGGACCCGCGCCGACGCAGACGACCGGCTGGCCGTCCATGCGCAGCATCAGCGGCGCCAGCCCCACGGTCAGGCGTCCTGGCTGTCGGGGGTGTCCACCCGCGGCTGCAGGGCCGAGCGGACCGACTCGGTCACCTGCCGGCGCTGCTCGTAGTACGCCAGGATCTGCAGCTCGATGGACAGGTCGACCTTGCGGAGGGAGACGTGGTCGGGGACGGTCACGACGGCCGGTGCGAAGTTCAGGATGGAGGACACGCCGGCGCCGACCAGCCGGTCGGTGACCTCCTGGGCGACCGAGCCGGGGATGGCCAGGATCGCGATCGGGATCTCGTGCTCCTTGACGATGTGCTCGACCTCGTCCATGTGCTGCACGGCCAGGTCGGCGATGGTCAGCCCCTGCTTGGCGGGGTCGGAGTCGACGATCGCGCGGATGCGGAAGCCACGCTCGGCGAACCCGCCGAAGTTGGCCAGCGCACGCCCCAGGTTCCCGGCCCCGACCAGCACGCAGTCCCAGTCCTGCGTGAGCCCCAGCTCGCGCGAGATCTGGGCGATCAGGTAGTCCACGTCGTAGCCGACGCCGCGGGTGCCGTAGCTGCCCAGGTAGGACAGGTCCTTGCGGATCTTGGCCGAGTTCACGCCAGAGGCCTGTGCCAGCTCCTCGCTGGACAGGGTGTCTGTTCCCGCCTCGGCCTTGTCGATCAGCGCCCTCAGGTACAGCGGGAGCCTCGCCACCGACGCCTCGGGGATCTGCCTGGACGTCACACCACGGACTGTATCGTCACGCACCGCCGGTCCAGGAATCCGGTGCGGCTCACGCGGGCAGGGACAGCCGCAGCGCGGTCTCGTCGACCTGCAGCTGGGCGACCTCGACACCGTCGACGGTCACGACCGGGACACGGACGGTGTAGGCGTCGACGAGCTCGGGGGAGGTGTCGATGTCGACGACCTCGACGGTGTCCTGCGGTCGTGCCAGCCGGCGAGCGATCGCCTCGGCCTCCTCGCACAGGTGGCAGCCCTGGCGGGAGTAGACGGTGATGTGGCTCACGCGGCCGGGACCGCCTCGGCGGTGGCCTTCTGCCGGGCCGGGGCCGAGGCGCCGCGGAAGCCCAGGTACATCAGGCCGACGCCGGCCGTGGACAGCACCGGGAACAGGTAGTCCGCGCCCGAGCCGATGACGCTGGACCCGGCCGCGGCGACGGTGGTCCCCAGCGCGATCAGCAGCAGCGACCAGCGGCGGGCCTTCCAGGCCGACCAGGCCGAGCCCAGCACGACGATCGCGAAGGTGTAGGTCATGGGGCGCAGCAGGGCGTAGGCGGTCGAGTCGCCGATGATGTCCTTGCCGGCGGGGATGGTCGTGGCGGCGGCCAGCGCCGCGGTGTCGTAGCCGGCGGTGATGGTGAAGGCGACGTTCCACACGACCGCCAGGCCCGCCAGGGTCCACCAGATCACCGAGCGCTTGCGGTCCATGAGGTGCAGCTGGCCGATGGCGAGGAACGGCACGTTCAGCAGCGCGCCGGACAGCCAGTACAGACCGAAGACCGCGGGGGTCCACGAGCCGACCAGCCCGATCAGCACGGCGACGTGCCCCAGGCCGAACAGGAACAGCGAGATCGCCCAGGCCAGGGCATGGGCACGGCGGCGGTCGAGCCACTGCTTGGCCAGCTGGCCGGCGAAGAGCCAGGCGATGCCGATGGCGAGGACCGGGAAGATCGGGTTCATGGCTGTCCTGGATGGTACCGGTGGGTCGGAGGGGGCTCAGCGCCCTCCGCAGGATGCCCGACGACGCGCCCGTGGCAGGATGCCCGTCCATGAGGGTCCCCAAGGATGTCGCCGCGCTGTCCGCACTGATGGTCGGCGCAGGCGTGCTGCACTTCGTCACCCCCGGCTTCTTCGACCGGGTGATGCCACGGCAGGTCCCGGCACCGGCCGTGCGGCCGTTGACCTACGCCAGCGGGGTCGCCGAGATCGCCAGCGGGGTGCTGCTGCTGCACCCCTCGACCCGGCGGACCGGTGCCAGGGCGACCGCGGCGACGCTGATCGGGGTGTTCCCCGCCAACGTGGACACCGTCCTGGCCGGCGGCCTGAGGGGCGTGCCCGGGTGGCTGGGGACCCGGCAGGCCGCGATCGCCCGTCTGCCCCTGCAGGTCCCGCCGGTGGTCGCCGCGCTGCGGATCGCCCGCCGCGCGGCCTGACCCCGCGGGTCAGCGCAGCAGACGACGGCGCAGCTTGCCGGTGGGGAGGGTGGGGAGGTCGGCCACGAACTCCACGGCCTCGGGGCGCTTGAACCGGGCCAGCAGGGTGGCGCTGTGGGTGATCAGCTCGTCGGCGGTCACCTCGGCGCCGGGTTGCAGGACGACGAAGGCCTTCACCGCCTCGCCCGTGTAGGGGTGGGGGACGCCGACGACGGCCGCCTGCACGACGGCCGGGTGTGCGACCAGGGCCTGCTCGACCTCGACGGGGTAGACGTTGAAGCCGCTGACGATGATCAGGTCACGGGCCCGGTCGACCAGGTACAGCAGGCCGTCGTCGAGGTAGCCGATGTCGCCGGTGTCCAGCCAGCCGTCGGGGTCCAGGACCTGCGCGGTGTCGGTCGGACGCTCCCAGTACCCGCTGAAGACGTTGGGGCCGCGGACCTGCACCAGGCCAGGGTCCCCCTCCTCGGCCGGGACGCCGTCGTCGACGATGCGGATCTCGACGCCCTCCAGTGCCCGGCCGACCGACCCCGGGACGGGGTCGGGCAGCCCGGCCGTCGTCGTGACGACCGGCGCGGCCTCGGTCAGCCCGTACCCCTCGCGGACGTCCAGGCCCAGGTCGACGGCGCAGCGCTGCAGCACCTTGCCCGGCAGCGGCGCGGCCCCCGACGTGGCCAGCCGCACGCTGGACAGGTCGACGTCCTCGGCCCCGGGCGTGTTCAGCCAGGCGACGTACATGGGCGGCGCCCCGATGATGACCGTGACCCGCCGGTCGGCGATCAGCTGCAGGCTGCTGGCGGGCTCGAAGCGCTCGACCAGCTCGACGGTCCCCCCGCCGGCGAGCGTCGGGCCCATGCCGACGTTGAGGGCGTAGATGTGGAACAGCGGCAGGGCCAGCAGGACGACGTCGGTGGGCTCCACCGCCATGGCGCTGGTCGCCAGCTGCGACTGGTTGGCCAGCAGCTGCCCGTGGGTCAGCATCGCCCCCTTGGGGGACCCGCTGGTGCCCGACGTGTAGGCCAGCAGGGCCAGGTCGGCCCCGTCGGTGTCGGCGGCGACCGGCGACTGCCCGTCGTGGTCGGCGACGGCGGCACGCCACGACGTCAGCCCCGCCGCGTCCTCCGGCGTGGTGGAGGAGTCGGCGACGAACACGTGGGTCAGGTCCGGCAGCGTGCCGCGGAGGGCCGTCAGGGTGTCCAGGTAGGGCTGGCCGATGACCATGGCGGTGGCGCGGCAGTCCGCCAGCTCGTGGGCGACCTCGGAGCTGGTGAGGGAGGTGTTGACCGGCACCACGACCGCGCCGATGCGCCAGGCGGCGTAGCAGGCGACGACGAAGGTGATGCGGTTGCCCATCATCAGCGCGACCCGCTGGCCCGGCTGCACCGCCGACCCCTGCAGCAGGGCGGCGGCGGCGTCCACGCGCCGGTCCAGCTCGGCGTAGGTGACCGTCTGCTCGCCCAGCCGGACGGCCACCTGCTCGGGTGCCCGTGCGGCGGAGTCCTTCAGGGTCTGTGCGACGTTCATCAACGCTTCCCTCCCGTGGCCTCACCCCTCCAGGGCTTGGGGGGCGGCCGACGGGGATAGTCTGTCAGGGTGACCGCGAGCACCAAACCGGTGGCGGGGGCGACGGTGGCCAGCCCGGCCGGTCCCCGGATCCTGGCTGCGACGGGACCGCTGTTCATGACGCCGCTGGGCTACGTCATGGACTCCATCGCCGACGCGGGGTTCACCGGTGTCGAGGTGATGGTCGGGCAGAACGCCGAGACCCAGGACGGCGCGCAGATCGTCGCCGCGGCCGCGCAGGCGGGCCTGGACGTGCCGGCGGTCCACGGGCCGTTCCTGCTGCTGCTGCGCAACGTCATGGGGACGTCCTTCGCCAGCAAGACGCAGGGGGCCATGGAGCTGGCCGCCGAGGTCGGCGCCGAGCTGATGGTCGCCCACGCCCCGTTCCGCTGGGAGTTCCGCAGCCGGCGCTTCATCGCCGAGGAGGTCGCGGCCCTCGAGCAGGACACCGGCGTCACCTTCGCGATGGAGAACCTGTTCCCCGTCGGCGGGCGCGCGTTCTCCAGCGTGATCTCCATCGAGGAGATGGACGCCTTCGACAGCCTGGTGATGGACACCAGCCACTGCGCGGTCGCCGGCATCGACATCATGGAGATGTGGCACGCCCTGAGCCACAAGATCGTGCACCTGCACGTGGCCGACAACTTCGGCAACGGCAAGGACTCCCACGCCTCGATCGGCAGCGGGGTCCTGCCGCTGGGGCCCTTCCTGGCCGAGGTCGGCGCGTCCGGCTGGGCCGGCACGATCACGCTGGAGCGGGACTGCCGGGCCTATCTGGACACCCGCGACTCGCTGGTGCAGTTCCTGGCCCGCGAGCGGGTGAAGGTCGTGGAGGCCCTGGCGGGACAGCTCACGACGGCGTGAGCAGGACACCGGGGTTCAGCATCCCCGTGGGGTCAAGCGCCGCCTTGGCCGCCCGCAGCGCCAGCGCGAAGGGCTCGGGGCGCTGGCGGTCGTAGCCGTCCCGGTGGTCGCGACCGACGGCGTGGTGGTGGGTGACGGTGCCGCCGTGGGCGTCGATGACAGCCAGCGCAGCGGCCTTCACCTGCCGCCACTGCGCCACACGGGCCCCCGGCCGCCCCGGGGCGATGACGGTGAAGTAGGGCGCCGCCCCGTCGGGGTAGGCGTGGGTGATGCGGCACGTGACGATCCCGCCGCCACAGACCTCCTCGACGGCCGCGGTCGTCGCGTCCAGCACGGCGTCGATGAAGCCCTGCAGACGGTCGAACGTCATCGCCGTCTCGAAGGTCTCCACGACCATGCCGCAGTCGACCATGGCGTCGCGCAGGTAGGGCGCCCGCAGGAACGACCGTCGCCACCCCTCGGCCCCCGCCGAGCGTCCCGTGTCCGCCGCGCCGTCCTGCGGTGTCGTGACGCGGACGTCGTGGGCGGTGCCACCGTGGTCGGCCAGCAGCGTCGTCATGGTGGACATGACCGGACCGACATCGGTGAGGGGGGACTCGGCCCCCAGCACCATGACCGCGTGGGTGCCGTCCCCGACGCCGTTCAGCGCGGCCTCCATGGGGTCCAGGACCCGGCAGCTGCTGGGCTGCAGACCCGACTGCACCAGCGGGGCGAGCGCGGCGACGGCGGCGGCGAGGGTCGGGAAGCGGACCGTCGCGCTGCCCTTGGACACCGGCCGGTCCTGCAGCCGGACCCACGCCTGGGTGATGACACCCAGGGTGCCCTCCGAGCCCAGCAGCATCCGGTCCGGGCTGGGTCCCGCCCCTGAGCCCGGCAGCCGCCGGCTCTCCCACCGCCCCACCGGGGTCTCGGCCGTGACCTGCTCGACCAGGTCGTCGACGTGGACCGGCCCGGTGGCGTAGTGGCCGGCGGCGCGCGTCGCGATCCAGCCGCCAAGCGTCGCCATCTGGAAGGACTGCGGGTAGAACCGCATCGTCAGGCCCGTCGGCCGCAGCTGGTCCTCCAGCACCGGGCCGCTGGCGCCGGCCTGGACCAGCGCGGCACGGCTGACCCGGTCGATCTCCAGGACCCGGTCCATCGCACGCAGCTGCAGCGTCACCACGGGGCCTGCCACCCCGCTGCCGTCCACACCGCCGACCACCGAGGTCCCGCCGCCGAAGGGGATGCAGGTCAGCCCGGCGTCGGCACACCAGCCCAGCACGGCGGCGACCTCCGCGGGGGTGCGTGGCGTCGCCACCAGGTCGGGGGTCCATCCCGGACCGGTCTCGCGCAGCGCCACGGTGTCGATGAACGAGCGGCCGGTGGCGTGCAGCCGGCGGGCATCGGGGTCGTCGGTCACCACGTCGGCGAGGGCGTCCGGCACCCCGGTCGTGTGGGTCCCCAGGGCCGCCGGCGGAGGCGTGGGCGCGTGCCAGACGGCGTCGGCACCGAAGCGGGCGGCCAGCATCGCGGCGAGCCCGCGGACCTCCTCCGGCGTCGGGGCCTCGGCCCGTGTGCCCCACCCGACAGGGTTGCGGTCGTCGGCGGTTGGTGTGGCGCTCATGGTGTGGGGCACTGTAGGGGACAGGATTCTGCCGTACGCGCGTCGAAAGGAGCTGAGACGACCATGCGTCCTCCAACCATGATCGCCCTAGCGGTGCTGCTGATCGCGATCATCGCAGCGCTCGTCATCCAGCTGTCGACCGCGACGGCCTGACGATCACGGGGCGGTCCCCACACCGGACTGCACCCCACAGATGATCAGCCTCGCCGCGTTCGCCTCGCTCGCCACCACGGTGGCGGGCCGGTCCGCGCCGACCGTGGACATGCGCGCGGTCGGGCTGATGGAGGACGCCAAGGACGGCTCGGCCGTCGCATTCGCCGAGCTGTACGACTGCTACGTCGACCGGGTGTACGCCTTCGTCTACCGACGTGTGGGCGACCGTGCCCTCGCCGAGGACCTGACCGCCGACGTGTTCACCCGGATGCTGAAGCGGATCGACACCTACAGCTTCACGGGGGCCGACCCCATCGCCTGGCTGCTGACGATCGCCCGCAACCGGGTGCACGACCACTTCCGGTCCGGCCGCTTCCGCCTGGAGCACGCCAGCGACACCGTCGGCAGCGACATGGTCGACGGCGCGCCGTCGCCGGCCGCAGCCGCCGAGCGGTCCGCGGTCGCCGCCGAGGTGCGGGCCGCCCTGACCCTGCTGAAGCCCGAGCACGCCGAGGTGCTGCACCTGCGGTTCATCGAGGACCTGTCGGTGACCGAGACCGCCGAGCTGCTGGGTCGTCGCGAGGGTGCCGTCCGGGCGTTGCAGCACCGTGCACTGCGGTCGCTGGCCAAGCACGTCGACATGGGGATGGTGACGAGTTGACGCGGCCGTCAGGTTTTCCGTCACAGCAGGCGGTCCCGTTCGTTGAGGAGGGTGGACCATGAGCGACGCGAAGCTTCTCGAGCGCATCCTCGCCGGCGACGACGCCGACGAGGTGGACCTGACCGATCAGGTCGGGGACCTCGTCATGCTGGCCCGCGCCCTGCAGTCCACCGCCGTCGAGGACCCGCCGACGATGCGCGAAGAGGCCCGTCAGGCGCTGCGCAACGACCTGGTCCGGACCGCCAACAGCCGCAGGGACGCCCCCGTCCCGGCCCTCACCCGCCTGCGTGAGCGGATCACCGCCACGACCGACGGCTGGGCCTACTCCGCACGTGTCGCCGGTGTCAGCGGCATGGCCGCGGCGGTCCTGTCGGGCGGCGGCGTGGCGGCCGCGGCCAGCGGGTCGGTCCCCGGCGACCCGTTCTACGGGCTGAAGCGGACCGTCGAGGACGTCGTGCTGTCCTTCAGCCAGGACGGGATGCCCCGCGGCGACCAGCTGATGGCGCAGGCCCTGTCACGCATCGACGAGGCCGGTCGCGCCGCCGCCGCCGACAACGACGCCGCCGCCGCGCAGGCGCTGGTCGCGGCCGACAAGCAGGTCCGCGACGGTGCACAGGAGTTCTTCACCCTCTACATCCAGACGGGCGACACCGGGGTGCTCCGCGAGCTGGGCGGGCACGTCGTGGTCATCAACGAGGCGCTCGACGAGCTGGGCCTCGACGGGATGGCGACGCCCGCGGGCCTGGCGGTCGCCGACCTGCGGACCAGCCTGAACCGCATCGGGCAGCGCATCGAGGTGCTCGCCACCGGCGCGTGCACCAGCTGCGCCCTGGGTGTCCACGACAGCGCTGACGACCCCGAGGGCACGGCACGCGGCGGCGAGGCCGACGGCACCCCGCCCCTGCCGGGCGCC
>JBFKGB010000110.1:0-9581 GCA_041633535.1 Euzebya sp.
GTGGGGGTCGGCGTGGGGGTCGGCGTCGGCGTCGCGGAGGGCAGGGTCAGCCCCGGGGCGCCCTCCTTGTCGCCCGGACCGGACGCCGACGGCGACGGCGTGGGCGAGGACGAGGGCTCCTCGGTCGTGGGTTCCTCCGTGGGGCCGGTGCCACCCATGCGGGTCAGGCCGAACGCGGCCGCACCCAGCACGGCGACAGCGACCAGCCCGGCGGCGACCACGACCCCGCGGCGCGCGCCCGGACGTCCCTGTCCGGCTGCCGCCGGTGTGCCCGGCGGCGGCGCGTGCGTCGGCCCGGTGGGTCCGGTCGTGGAGGTCGGCGGCCCCACGGTGTCGGTGGGCAGGGACGTGGGCTGCTGCGCCGGCGCACCGGCGGTCGCCTCGCGGTCCACGGTCGGCAGGTCTGCGACGCCGATGCCGACGCCGGTGGCCGAGATCTCCCCGGTCTTGTGGCCCGACGCCGACACCTCGTCGAAGGCGTCCCCCCGGATCAGCATCGAGGTCTCGGGCTGCCCGTGGGCGGCCTGGACCGCCTGCAGCTCGCGACCGAGCTCCTCGATCGACTGCTGCCGGTCGGCCGGCTTCTTCGCCATGCCCTTGACGACGACGGCCAGCAGGTCCTCGGGGATCTCCTGTCTGGTGATCGGTGGCACGGGGTTCAGCAGGATCCTGGCCAGCATCGGCGTGAGGGTCTCGTCGGCCTCGCCCGCGAACGCGGCCCGCCCCTGCAGGAGCGCGTAGAGGGTGGAGGCCAGCGAGTAGACGTCGGAGGCCGCCGACGGCTTGTTGCCCTCCAGCACCTCGGGCGACACATGGCCCAGGGACCCCGTGATCGACCCCGTCGCCGTCTCGGTGCCACCGGTGATGCGCGCGATGCCGAAGTCGCCGAGGGACGCCTCGCCGTAGGCGTTCAGCAGGATGTTCTCCGGCTTGATGTCGCGGTGGAGGATCCCTGCGCGGTGTGCGGTCTCGAGCGACCCGGCGACCTTGATGCAGATGCGCACGGCCTCGTCCCACGGCACGACACCCTCGCGGTCCAGCTTCTCCTTCAGCGACCCCCCAGGCATGTAGGCCATCACGATGTAGGGGTAGCCGCCGTCGGTCCGGCCCCAGGTGTAGACGGTGATGATGTTGGGGTGCCCGGCGAGGGTCCCCATGGCCTGCAGCTCGGCGACGAAGCGCCGCTCGACGCTCTCCTCGACCGTGGGCTGGTTGAGGACCTTGATGGCCACGGTGCGGCTCAGCGACAGCTCGCGCGCACGGAAGACGTAGCCGAACCCGCCCCGGCCGACCCGGACGGGGTCCGCGAACTCGGGCGGCATGGCGAACCGGACCCAGTCCGGGTCCAGCGGCTGCCCACCGGTGTCACTCATGGTTCCCTCACACTGTCTCATGACAGACGATACTCAACCCACGGGCAGGCGTATGGTCTTGTCACAACACCGTCGTCGCAAGACCGGGGGAGACCTGTGCGTCACCGAGTCCTACCGCTGCTGATCGCGTTGCTCCTGCTGCCCGCCACACCCGGCTGGGCAGCACCGCAGCCCTCGTCGGGGGAGGGCCCGCAGACCCGCGCGCTGGGGTGCAGCCGCGATCCTGCGGGCGACGCGGGCGGGGTCGACGGCGCCGACCTCGTCGACGTGTGCCTGCGCTACTTCGACGACGAGCCCCGGGCCCTGGTCGTGTCGATCGACGCCGTCGCGCCGCTGGCACCGCTGTCGGACCCCGCGTGGCTGAACCCCGGCACCGCGGCGACCCTGGCGCTGTCCATCGACGACGACGACGAGGCCGACCGGATGCTGACGATCGTCCGGGACGACGCCGCGCTGGTGGCGACGGTCACCACCGCCGACGGCACCGAGCTGCCGGACTGCGGCACCGTCGCCCAGGCGTCGGGCGGCTTCCTCCGGGCACAGATGGATGCCGCCTGCATCGACGACGTCCCGGCCGTCCGCTTCGCCCTGGCCCTGACCTACGAGGAGACGCCTGGCGCGGCCGTGGCGATGGACGTCACGCCCGACGACTCCATGACCGTCCCCCTCCCCGCACGCGACGAGCCACCGGTCTGCGCCAACCCCATCCGTGACAGCGGCCAGGGGCTGACCATCAGCCGGCTGGCGTGCGGCGTCGGCGGGACCGAGCCGATCTCGCAGGCCGTCGCCACGTCACAGTTCATCTTCGACGACCCCGCGACCCCGGTGATCGACCCCTACATGGGCGACTACGCCGTCATCGCCCGCGACGACGACTTCGCCGACGCGCTGTCGGGCTCGTCGCTGAGCTTCGGGCAGGGTCCGTTGCTGTTCACCTACTCCCCCGCGTCGGCGGCCGCGCTGGGACGGGACCCGGGCGAGCTGGCCGACATCACCCGGGCCGAGCTGCTGCGCACCGTCCCGCGCGGGCGGACGGTGTACCTGCTGGGCGGCACCGCGGCGCTGGACGCCGGCCTCGACGCCCAGCTGGAGGGGTTGGGCTACGACGTCGTCCGCTTCGCGGGTGCCGGTCGTGAGGGCACCGCCCGTCTGGTCAGCCAGGAGGTCAGCCGGCTGGTCGACGAGTTCACCGCGAGCACCGACTTCGTCGACACCAACATGGTCCTGATCGCGACCCGCGGGAACTGGCCCGACGCCGTCGTCGCCGGGTCCGTCGGCGCCTTCTGGGGCATGCCCATCCTGCTGGCCGACGTCGAGCCACCGGTGCACCCCGAGACGCTGGCCGCCCTCGACGAGCTGCGTCCGGACTACATCCACGTCATCGGCGGGACGGGCGTGATCTCCAACGCCGCCGGTGGGGCGATCGGCAGCTACGCCCGCGAGCGTGGCTACGCCCTGGGCCGTCCCGGCGAGGACCTGTCGGGGCCGCCGTGGGGCTCGTTCTGCGGGACCAGCTTCGTGTGCCGCTGGGGCGGTGCGAACCGGATCCAGACCGGCGGCAACGTCGGGCAGCTGAACCGTGACATGGTCAGCCGGTTCGGCGACATGACCTCGCTGGTGCCCCAGAACCCACAGCAGTACGCCGCCGCGGTCCAGCTGGGCAACGGTGGCCCGAACTACGCCTACGCGCTGGCGGCGGCGACGGTGTCGGGCCGCTTCGGCGGTGCCGTGTTCATCCCGACCGAGAACCAGACCCTCAGCCCCGACATCGTCAACGCGCTGTGCAACACGCCCGGGTCGGAACGGTTCGTGGAAGAGGTCGAGGAGGTCGTCCTCGTGGCCGACAGCGACGTCCTCAGCGACGGCTTCGCCGGGCAGATCCGCGACCTGATCGAGGACGGCTGCCCGCCGCCCGGCGGCTGAGCGGTCAGCCCGACAGGGCCTCGTTGATGCGGCTGGAGGAGTCCGCCTTGTAGGCCCCGCCCATGTCGAACACCATCTCGATGCCGTAGCGGTCACAGACCTCCTGCTCGGGGACGACGGCGGCGGAGTCCCGGTCGCCACCGTTGCCGAACACCAGCCGCCGGCCCTGCTCGCGCTGCGCGATCGCCTCGAGGCTGGCGATGACGGTGCCGTCATCGTCGATGGCGATCATGGCCTCGTCGACGATGCCGATGGCCGCGACGATCTCGCGTCGGTCCTCCTCCGGCATGATCACCCGGCCCTTCTTCATGACCTGCTGGACGTCGTTGTTGACGATGACCACCAGCCTGTCGCCGGCGGCCCGGCCGGCCTGCAGCATGCGGAGGTGTCCCACGTGCAGGGGGTTGAAGTACCCGCTGACGATGACGGTGGTCGGACGGCTGTCGGTGGTGTGCTCCATCGTCAGACACGGTAGGTCATCGGCCGGGGGCGGTCATCCCTGGGCCGCCCGCGAGTCCCGCCAGCCGTTGATGCGGGGCTCGTGTCCGTGCGCGCCCGGCTCGTACAGCCGTCCCAGCCGGTCGGGGCCGTGCTGCTGCGGCACCCAGCCGCGGGGGTCGTCGTGCGGGTAGCGGTAGCCGACCCCGTGCCCCAGCGTCCTGGCGCCCTTGTAGTGGGCGTCGCGCAGGGCCGCCGGCACCGGTGCGTTGCCCAGCCGTGCGACGGCCGCGTCGGCCCGCGCCAGGGCGGTCGTGACGCTGTTGGACTTCGGTGTCAGCGACAGGTACAGGCAGGCCTCGGCCAGGGCGTACCGGGCCTCGGGCATGCCGATGCGCTCGAGCGCCTGGAAGGCGCTGACGGCGATGTTCAGGGCCTGCGGGTCCGCGAGCCCCACGTCCTCGCCGGCCAGGATGACCATGCGTCGGGCCAGGAAGCGGGGGTCCTCCCCCTCCGACAGCATCCTGACCAGCCAGTACAGGGCGGCGTCGGGGTCCGAGCCGCGCATCGACTTGATGAAGGCGCTGACCTGGTCGTAGTGGTTGTCCCCCGCCTTGTCATAGCGCAGGTGCGGCTGGGCGAGCGCCAGCGTGACGACCTCGGGCGTGACCTGCCGGTCGTCGGTCGCGGCGACCACCGCGGCAGCGGCCTCGAGCCCGGTCAGCAGGACCCGGGCGTCGCCGTCGGCGGCGTGCAGCAGCGCCGCACGTCCCTCCGCCGTCATCGTCACGCCCTCCATCGAGGCGTCCTGCAGCCCCCGGTCCAGCAGGGTCGACAGGTCCTCGTCGTCCAACGGCTCGAGGCGGTACAGGATCGACCGGCTCAGCAGTGCCGCGTTGACCTCGAAGGAGGGGTTCTCGGTCGTCGCGCCGATCAACGTGACCTCCCCCGCCTCGACCGACGGCAGCAGGGCGTCCTGCTGGGACTTGTTGAACCGGTGGATCTCGTCGACGAACAGGATCGTGTCGCGGTCGGTGCGGCGCAGACGCTCGCCCGCCTCGACGACGGCCGCACGGACGTCCTTCACCCCCGAGGTGACCGCCGACAGGACCGTCATCACGGCCCCGGCCTCGTGCGCGATGACGCCCGCCAGGGTGGTCTTGCCGGTCCCCGGTGGCCCCCACAGGACCATCGACACCAGCCGGCCCGACGCCAGCGCCCGCGTGATGGGCCCGTCGGGGCCGATGAGGTGCCGCTGACCCACGACCTCCTGCAGGGTGCGCGGACGCAGCCGCGCGGCCAGCGGCGCGGTCCCCGACGCCGGACGCGGTGCGGGGGTCCGGGGGTCGGGGTTCCGGGGGTCGGGGGTGTCGGCGTCGGCGGAGAACAGCTGGTCAGCCATGGGGCAACGCTACGCGGCGGGGTCCGCCGCGCCCGTCATCGACCGGACCCTCGCACCGACTCCGTCAGCTGGGTCGTGCTGTCGAAGAGCAGGCAGATGACCTCGCGGTCCCCCTGCTCCCACGACCGGTCGGTGGGCGTCAGCTGGCTCGCGAAGTACCGCGAGAACTGGTACTCGGTGCCGACGTAGTCGGCGAACAGCTGCCCCTGGCACTGCTCCTCGCCGAACTGCGCGAGGGCCTCGCGGCCCGGGTAGGGGTCGGCCGGACCCGCCGGGTGCTGCACGAGGGCGAACACCTCGTTGTCGTGCGGACCCTCGCAGGGCACGGCGCCGACGGTCTGGATCTCGTCGGTGCTGCCCGGGTCGTTGAAGCAGGTCCCGACCTGCAGGTCGAAGACGGACTGGTCGGACTCCGCCGGCGGTGCCGCGGTGGCCGGCGTGGTCGGGTCGCCCGGTCGGTCCTCTGCGGTGGGCGCGGTCGGGTCCGTCGGCGCTGTCGTGGTCGTGCCCTCGGCCGTGGGCGCGTCCGTCGCGGTCGAGGCGACGGGCTCGTCGTCGCCGGCGCGCAGGGCGACCAGCGCCCCGATGATGCCCAGCAGCACGAGGGCGCCGATGACCAGCCCGATCACCAGCCCGTTGCCCCGGCCCCCTCCACCTGGCGGCTGGCCGCCGAAGCCGGAGGGCGGCTGGCCGCCGAAGCCGGAGGGCGGCTGGCCGCCGAAGCCAGGGGGCGGCTGGCTGCCGTACCCGGGGGGCGGCTGACCGCCGAAGCCGGGCGGCGGTGGCGCCTGCGGGTACTGCGGGGGTGGCCCTTGCGGGTACTGCGGTGGCGGCGCCTGCGGATACTGCGGCGGCGGTCCTTGTGGGGGCGGCGGCTGCTGCGGCTGCGGGAACGGCGGCTGCTGCGGCTGCCCCCAGCCGGGGGGTGGTGCGTCGCTCATCGGCTGATCCTAAGAGATGTCCCGTCGCCAGCGTGGGCGAGCGTCTCCGCACAACTGGCGCCAAACGACGACGCAACGGGCTCCCCGACCGCCGTCACCGCACAACTGGCGCCAAACGACGACGCAGCGCGCCCCCGGACCCACGTCTCCGCACAACTGGCGCAAGACGGCGGCGCTGGAACGTCCTCGACATGCGAGATCGTCTGCTCCTGGATGGACGGATGACGCGCTGGGGCGGGTTGCACGGCCGATTAGGCTCGCGGCCATGGACCAGTCCCCAGCCCCCGTCGTCGTCGTCACCGGGGCCAACGGCCTGGTGGGCAGCCGTGTCTGCGACGCCCTGGTGGCGGCCGGTGCTGCCGTCCGTGCTGTCGTGCGCCGCGCCGGCACCGCCCCCCGCCACGACGCGGTGGTCGAGCACGTGGGCGACTTCCAGGACCCGATGCTGGCCCGGACGGTCGTGCAGGGGGCGACCGCCGTCGTGACGACCGTCCACCCGCTGGACGGCGACCGACAGACCCAGCACCGCGTCGCCGTGGAGGGCACGCCGGCCCTCGCGCGGGCAGCCCGTGACGCCGGGGTGGGGATGCTGGTCCACATCTCCACGGCGGCGGTGTACGACCGGTCCCCCGACGTGGGCGACATCGACGAGTCCTCGGCCCTGGTGGCCGACGACAGCGACCCCTACCCGGTCACCAAGCGCGACACCGATCTCGCGCTGGCCCGGGTCGAGGGGATCACCCGTGTCCTGGTCCGCCCGCCGGCGATCCTCGGCCCCGGTCCGACCTCGGTGTGGAACACCCTGCGACCCCAGGCCGTCCGGGAGGAGCCCGCGGCCCGGCGCGTCACGCCCGACCAGACGTTCGCCTGGATCCACGTGCGCGACCTGGCCGACGTCGTGGCCAGGCTCGCGACCGGCGCGGTGCCCTCGTCGTCGGACCCCCAGCAGGGTCCGGTGCCCGACGGGGTGACCGCGGTGAACCTCGCGGCACCGCGTGCGACCGCTCGGGACTACCTCGAGGCCGTGGCCGACGCGGTGGGGGTCAGCACCGAGATCGCCGACGAGCCGGTCTGGACGGGCACGCTGCTGACCGCCCGCGCGCGACGCTGGGGGTTCACCCCGACGGTGGACCTGGCCACCGCTCTGGAGGAGCTGCAGGCGGGTCTGCGCGGCTGACCCCCCCATGGGGGCATGTCCCGCAGGCGTGGCCACGGGCGCGCGGGCCCTATCGTGGTCGCCCATGAGACCAGCCCGCACGTCATGGTGAGGCGTACCGCCACGGGGACCCGTGTCATCGTGCTCGGCGGCGTGGTGTCCAGCATCGCCGCCTACCTGTTCCAGATCCTGGGGGCCCGGGGTCTGGGCGAGGACGCCTACGCGCCGGTCGGGATCCTGTGGACCCTGCAGTACCTGCTGCTGACCGTGGCGCTGGTCAGCGTCGAGGCCCACGTGACCAGCCGCGAGGGCATCACCCGTGGCGCGCTGGCGTGGATCGCCGGGCTGGCCGTCGCCGTCGGGGTCGGCGTCGCGCTGGTGCCCGCCCCTGCGCTGGGGACGGGCTCGGCGGCATGGCCGTGGGCGGCCGCCGCCATCGTCATCGGGTTCGGCATGTTCGTCGTGGTCCGGGGGCAGCTGGCCGCGCAGCAGGCGTACCGTGGCTACGGGCTGATGACCGGCGGCGAGTCGGTCGTGCGGCTGGTCGTCGCCGCCGTCCTGATCGGTGTGGGCGGGGGCGCGTCCGCGCTGGCCTTCACCCTGCCGGCCGGGGCAGCGCTGGTCACGCTGCCGTTCCTGGGGCGTCTGCGCACACGCCGTCCTGACCGCGGGGGGCTGCCGCCACCCGCGGCGCTGCCCTTCCTCCTGCGCACCACGCTGGCCAACGGCGTGGCCCAGGTGCTGCTGGCCGCCGGGCCGCTGGTGGTCGCCCTCCTGGGTGGCGCCGACGCCGTCGTCACCATGGTCTTCGTGACCACGACGGCCGCCCGGGCACCGATGGTGCTGATCCACTCCGGGACGCTGGCGAGGATCCTGCCGCCGATGCGACGGATGGTGGCGGAGGGGCGCAGCGGTGAGCTGACCGCAATCCTGCGCCGCGCCGCCCTGCCCGCCCTCCTGGTGCTGCTGGTGCTGGCCGGCATCGGCGCGGTCCTGGGCCCGCCGCTGGTGGCGCTGACCTTCGGCGCTGCGCTGCGCCCCAGCGCCCTGTTCGCCGGTCTGACGACCGCATCGGTGGGTCTGGCGATGATCGCCCTGGTGGTGAACCAGGTCGTCATCGCCGGTGACGGCGAGCGGCGGCTGGTCCTGCCCTGGGTGCTGGGGCTGTCCGCTGCCCTGGGTGCGCTGGCCGCACCTGTGGCGCCCGTCGAGGTGCGGGTGGCCACGGCGTCGGTGGTCGGCCTGGCGGTCGCCGTGGGGCTGGTCGCGCATGGCCTGACCAGGGCCGCCGCACACCACGCCGGTCAGGACCACTCCCCGCTGTCGCAGGCACCCCCTGGGCTATGATCCCGACCTCATGACCTATGACCTCAGCATCTTCGACGGCGCAACGACCGTCATCACCGGCGGCGCAGGGTTCCTGGGGTCGCACCTGTCGCGTCGACTGGTGGGCCTGGGCGCCAACGTCATCGTGCTGGACAACCTGTCCACCGGGCGCGCCTACAACGTCGAGGACCTGTACGGCCACGACCGCTTCCACTTCCTGCACTACGACGTCACCGAGTACCTGCACGTCACCGGGTCGGTCGACTTCGTGCTGCACTGGGCCTCGCCCGCGTCGCCGATCGACTACCTGAAGCTGCCGATCCAGACCCTCAAGGTCGGGGGGCTGGGGACGCACAAGGCGCTGGGGCTGGCCCGCAACAAGGGCGCGCGGTTCATGCTGGCCTCCACCAGCGAGGTGTACGGCGACCCCGAGATCCACCCCCAGCCCGAGACCTACTGGGGCAACGTGAACCCGATCGGTCCCCGGGGTGTGTACGACGAGGCGAAGCGGTACGCCGAGGCCCTGACCTACGCCTACCACCGCAGCCACGACCTGGAGGTCCGGGTCCCGCGCATCTTCAACACCTACGGGCCGTCCATGCGGATGGACGACGGGCGTGCCGTGCCGACGTTCATCGCCCAGGCGCTCGCCGGCGAGCCGCTGAGCGTGTTCGGCGACGGGCTGCAGACCCGGTCGCTGTGCTACGTCGACGATCTGATCGAGGGGCTCCTGCGGCTGCTGTCCAGCGACTACGGCGAGGCACCGGTCAACATCGGCAACCCGCACGAGATGACCGTCCTGGCCCTGGCCGAGACCATCATCGAGCTGACCGGCTCACCCTCGACGGTCAGCCACGAGCCCGCGCCGGTGGACGACCCGAAGGTGCGCCAGCCCGACACGACGGTCGCCCGTCGCGAGCTGGACTGGGACGCCCAGGTCGACATCGTCGACGGCCTGACCCGCACGATCGACTGGGTCCGCAAGTACAAGGTGTAGCCGGGTCCGCACGTACAACTGGTCA
>JBFKGB010000111.1:0-9578 GCA_041633535.1 Euzebya sp.
GGACCGCTACCGCTACATCATCGGTCTGGCCGCCGTGATCGCGCTGGTCACCCCGCTGCTGCCGATCCTCGGCACCGACTTCGGCCGCGGCTCACGGATCTGGGTGCGGATTCCCGGTGGCTTCTCGCTGCAGCCCGGCGAGTTCGCCAAGATCGGGCTGGTGGTGTTCTTCGCCTCCTACCTGGCCGAGAAGCGCGCCCTGCTGTCGGCCGCGACCCAGCGCCTGGGCCCGCTGCACGTCCCACCGGCCCGCGCGTTCGGTCCCGTGGGGCTTGCGTGGATCGTCTCGCTGGCGGTCCTGGTCTTCGAGAAGGACCTGGGCCTGTCGCTGCTGGTGTTCGGGATCTTCGTGGCGATGCTGTACATGGCGACCGGGCGCGTGGCCTACGTCGCCTTCGGCGGGCTGCTGTTCGGCGCCGGCGCCTTCGCCAGCTGGACGATCTTCAGCCACGTGCAGACCCGCGTGTCGATCTGGCTGGACCCCTTCGCCGACGCCCAGGGCAGCGGGTTCCAGCTGGTCCAGTCGCTGTTCGCCCTGGGCACCGGTGGCGTGACCGGTGTCGGCTGGGGCCAGGGCAACCCCGAGCTGATCCCCGACGTCCCGACCGACTTCATCTTCTCCGCCATCGGCGAGGAGCTGGGGCTGCTGGGCACCACCGCGATCCTGCTGCTGTACTTCCTGCTGATCGGCCGCGGGTTCGTGATCGCCCTGCGCGCCACCGACGACTTCAGCCGCCTGCTGGCCGCCGGGCTGACCTTCGTGTTCGCCCTCCAGGTCTTCGTGATCGTCGGCGGCGTCACCCGTCTGATCCCCCTCACGGGCATCACCCTGCCGCTGGTGTCCTACGGCGGCTCCAGCCTGCTGGCCAACTACGTGCTGATCGCCCTGCTGGTCGTCATCAGCGCCGCACGCCGGCCGGCCGGCCGCCGGTCCTCGACGGCCGACCTGGCCCGGGTCGGCGCCGTCGTGCGGGAGCGTGGCCGGTGAGCCGCTCGATCCGGCACACCGCCTGGGCGGTCTTCCTGCTGTTCGGGCTGCTGTTCGTCAACCTGAACTGGCTGCAGGTCATCAAGGCCGACGACCTCGCCAACGACTCCCGCAACCGGCGGCAGCTGCTGGCCGAGTACGAGATCCGGCGCGGCTCCATCACCGTCGGGCGCGGGACCGAGCAGCGGACGATCGCCTCGTCGGTCGAGACCGACGACCAGCTGCGGTTCCTGCGGGTCTACACCGAGCCGACGACCTACGCCCACGTCACCGGCTTCCACAGCTTCGTGTACGGCCGCAGCCAGCTGGAGCAGCGCTACAACGACTTCCTGCAGGGCTCCTCACCCGAGGCGCTGTTCCGCAACCTGGGCGATGCCCTGCGCGGCCGCGAGCGACAGGGCGACACGGTCGTGACGACGCTGGATCCACAGGTGCAGCAGGCTGCCGTGGACGCCCTGGGCGCGCAGCAGGGCGCCGTCGTGGCCCTGGACCCCCGCACCGGCGACATCCTGGCGATGGTGTCCAGCCCCACCTACGACCCGACGCTGCTGTCCAGCCACGACGGCAGCCAGATCCGGGCGACCTGGGAGCAGCTGGAGTCCGACCCCGCCAACCCGCGCCTGAACCGTGCCGCCAGCGAGACCTTCGCGCCCGGGTCGACCTTCAAGGTCATCACCGCGGCCGCGGCGTTGGAGCGCGGCGGCGCACCGACCGACACCTATCCCGACCCTCCCTTCCTGGACCTGCCGCAGACGACCGCGCAGATCGGCAACTTCTCGCGGGGACGGTCGTGCGCGAACGGCCAGTCCATCACCCTGCAGCGGGCCCTGGAGGTGTCGTGCAACACGACCTTCGGGATCATCGGGCTGGACGTCGGCGCCGACGGCCTGATCCAGACCGCCGAGAGCTTCGGGCTGAACACCGACCTTGACTTCGACCTGCCGGCCGCCACCAGCCGCATCCCCAAGGACCTCGACGAACCGTCGACGGCCCAGAGCGCCATCGGCCAGCGTGACGTGCGGGTCTCGCCGCTGCAGATGGCCCTGGTCGCCGGAGCCATCGGCAACGGCGGGGTGATGATGAGCCCGCGGCTGGTCAGCGAGGTCCAGGACTTCGCGGGTCGGACCGTCCGGCAGTACCCCGCGGTGCCCCGCACCGTGGCGGGTGTCGCCACCGGTCAGGTCGTCAGCCCCGCCACCGCGGAGGCGCTGACACGGATGATGGCGGGCGTGGTCGCCAGCGGCAGCGGTCGGAACGCGGCCATCCCCGGCATCGAGGTGGCCGGCAAGACCGGCACGGCCGAGCAGGGTGAGGGACAGTCACCGGACGTGTGGTTCATCGGCTTCGCGCCCGCCGACGACCCCCGGGTGGCGGTGGCCGTGATCGTCGAGAACGGCGGCGACGCGGGCGAGAGCGGGACCGGAGGCGGCGTGTCCGCACCGATCGCCCGTACGGTGATGGCTGCAGCGCTGGACGGGGGCTGAGCGGGACGTGAACGACTTGGACGAACGGAAGGTGGAGTGGTGAGCACGACCGACGGACAGGACCGGCGGGTCATCGCCGGCCGGTACGTGCTGCGCGGGCTCCTGGGCCAGGGTGGGATGGCCGACGTCGAGCTGGCCTACGACGAGGTCCTCGACCGCCAGGTGGCGGTCAAGATGCTGCACGAGCGCTACGCCAGCGACGACTCCTTCATCGAGCGGTTCCGCCGCGAGGCGCAGTCCGCCGCCGCGCTGAACCACCCCAACGTCGTCGGGGTGTACGACACCGGCGCCGACCGCGGCCGTCCCTACATCGTGATGGAGTACATCGCGGGGCGGACGCTCAGCGAGATCATGAAGCGCGAGGGGGTGCTGCCGCGGCGGGCCGCCGAGATCGGCGGCGAGGCCGCGATGGCCCTGCACTTCGCCCACGAGCGGGGGATCGTCCACCGCGACATCAAGCCCGGCAACATCATGATCGGCGACGACGGTCGGGTGAAGGTCACCGACTTCGGCATCGCCCGTGCGGTCAACGTCGAGAGCGTGACCCAGACCTCCTCGATCTTCGGCACCGCCGCCTACGTCGCACCCGAGCAGGCCCAGGGCCAGCGCGTGGACGGCCGCACCGACATCTACGCCCTCGGCTGCGTGCTGTTCGAGATGCTGACCGGCCAGCAGCCCTTCACCGGCGACACCGCCGTGACGCTGGCCTACAAGCACGTCAGCGAGGCTCCGCCGCACCCCCGCAGCATCAACCCCGAGATCAGCCCGGCGCTGGAGTCGGTGGTGCTGAAGGCGCTGGCGAAGGACCCGGCGCAGCGGTACCAGACCGGCAAGGAGATGGCGGAGGACCTGCGGCGGGCCGTCGCCGGCCAGCAGGTCTCGACCAGCCCGGCCGCCGCCTACGCCGCGACCCAGGCCATCCCCCGCGCGGTGCCCGGCGCCGCCGGTCCCCACGACCCCACCATGGTGGCTGCGTCACAGGCCCGTCCCGTGGCCGAGGAGTACTACGAGGACCCGGCGCCCAACACGGGCCGCATCGTCGCCTACGCCTTCCTGGTCGTGCTGATCGCCGCGCTGATCGGCATCGCCGTGTACCTGTTCTCGGGCGTCAGCGGCGACGACGAGGACGTCCAGCAGGTCGTCATCCCCCTGACCCTGATCGGTCTGGACGCCGAGGAGGCGCAGCGTCAGCTGGTCGCGCTGGGCCTGCAGCCGGCCTTCGGGACGCCCGAGCCGGACGCCGAGGCGCCGCCCAACTCGGTGCTGCGGACCGAGCCCGACACCGGCACGTCGGTGGACCGTGGCTCGACGGTCACCCTGATCCTGTCGGCCGGACGTGGCACGGTCGCGATCCCGCCGGTGGAGGGGCTGACCCAGGCCGAGGCGGAGGAGACCCTGGTCGCCGCCGGTCTGGTCGTCGCGGAGGTCATCGAGGAGGGGGACGACCGGATCGCCGAGGGCCTGTCCCTGCGGACCCAGCCGGCCGCGGGGATCCAGGTCGAGGAGGGCAGTGAGGTCACCCTCGTCATCTCCGCCGGCGAGCAGAGCTTCCGGATGCCCTTCGTCGTGGACCTGACCGAGGCCGTCGCCCGGCAGCAGATCGAGACGGCGTGCCAGCCGGACCCCGGCCAGGTGTGTGCGCTGGTCGAGGTGTCCATCGACGCCCGGGTCCAGGGTGACGGTCGCGTCATCCGCACCGACCCGCCGGCCGGCGAGGACGTCCAGATCGGCTCGGTCGTCACGATCGTGCTGTCCATGGAGGCGACGGAGACCCCGACGCCGACCCCGACGCCGACCCCGCGTCCGACGCCCACCCCGACGCCGCAGCCGCAGCCCCAGCCGCAGCCGACGGCCACGCCGCCACCCCCGACGCCACAGCCCACCCCGGCACCGGCGACCCGCCCGCCGGAGCCGCCCGCCGTCAACCCGACGAGCTGACGCTCAGACCAGGAGGTCGGCGGCGGCCAGTCCTGACAGCAGCGCACCCTCGACCTTGGCGCCACCGAAGGTGTCGCCTGCCAGGACCAGGCCCGGCGCGACCTCGACCGCGCGTTCGGCGTGCGGGGCCAACGGCGTCGCGTAGCGCCACCGCCTGACCTGCGACGTGGTCACGGCTGCACCGTGCAGCCACGGCAGCGCCATGGTGGTCAGGGCGTCGGTGATGGTCGCGTCGTCGTCGTCCAGGTGGGCCCGGGACCAGTCGCCGGTGGCGTGCACGGTGACGGCCGGCAGGGCCGAGATGCCCTTGCTGGCGTTGTCGGCGAGGTGGTTGACCGGCCCCTCACCGAACTGCACGGCCGTCAGGTCGATCGGGCGGTCCAGGACGGCGAGCAGCGCCACGCAGGGGTCGTAGGTCAGGGACGTGACCGACCCGGGCAGGTCGGTGTCGGGCAGCATGGCGATGGTCTGGGGCACCGGTGCGGTGACCAGGACGCGGGGGGCGCTCCACACCTGGCTGCCCTCCGAGGCGATGATCCAGCCCCCGTCCACGGGCCGGACCGACTGGACCCGGACCGACGTCCGCACGTCCAGGTCGGCCGCCAGGTGCTTGGCGATCCCGTTCATGCCCCGGTCGCCGACGTAGCGCGGATGTCCGTCGCCGCCCTCCTGGGCCGTGGAGGGGTCGTCCAGGATGCTGCGCGCCGTGGCGGGGCCGTGGTGCCACACGTGCACGGGCCAGCCGCGCATCGCGCGGGTCAGCTCGGGCGACCGCACCGTGAAGAACTGGGCGCCGTGGTCGACCGTGGCCTCGCCGGCGTCCGTGCGGATGCGGCGGGTCGCCAGGCGTCCGCCGGGTCCCCTCCCCTTGTCGACCACGACGACGTGGGCGCCGTCCTCGACCAGGCGGGTGGCGGCGGTCAGGCCGCTCAGGCCCGCTCCCACGATGACGACGTCAGGCATGTGCAGGTCCGATCGGCTGGAGGGGCGGGCTCAGCCGGCGGCGGGTACCGGCAGCGAGCGGAGGAAGTTGCCGAGGAGGGTCATACCCTCCGTCGTCAGGATCGACTCGGGGTGGAACTGGACCCCCTCGACGGCGAGGGTGCGGTGGCGCAGCCCCATGATCAGGTCCGGGTGGGCCGAGTCGGGCCCCGTGCGGGCGGTGACCTGCAGCACGTCGGGGACCGTGGCCGGGTCCGCGACCAGGGAGTGGTAGCGCGTCGCCTGGAACGGGTGCGGCAGCCCGCTGAACACCCCCTGCCCGTCGTGGTGGATCGGCGAGGTCTTGCCGTGCACCAGCTCGGGGGCGCGGACGATCGTGGCGCCGTAGACCTCGGCGATGCACTGGTGCCCCAGGCACACCCCCAGCAGGGGGATCTCGCCGGCGAACCGGCGGATGACGTCGTTGGACAGACCGGCGTCCTTCGGCTCACCGGGACCGGGTGAGATGACGATGCCGTCGGGACGGTCGGCGGCGACCTGATCCAGGGTGAAGGCGTCGTGGCGGACCACCTCGACGCTGGCGCCGAGCTCACCCATCTCCTGGGCGATGTTGTAGGTGAAGCTGTCGTAGTTGTCGACGAGCAGGATGCGCTGGGGGGTCATGCGGCGGGGCTCCCCGGGGGTGTCATCGCGGGCAGGTGGACGTCGAGCAGGTGCTCGATGGTGGCGTCCAGATCGGGCCACGGGAAGTCGATGGGCTCGACGGCCTTGGCGATCATCAGCGAGACGACGCCGTGCACGGCCGCCCACAGCCCCATCCCGTGCATCTGGGCCTCGGCCGGGGACACGGGCCGGTCGCTGCCGTCGGCCATCACCTCGGTGACCATCAGCGTCAGGACCTCGAAGGCGTTCAGGCCCTCGTAGTCCGCCAGCTCGAAGTCCTCGGGCAGGTCGTGGTTGGGCGACATGAAGGTGATGCGGTACGGCTCGGGGTTCTCGATGCCGAACCGCACGTAGACGCGCGCGGCGACGCGCAGCCGTTCCGCGGGGTCCTCGAGCCCCTCGATCGCGCTGAGGACCTCGGTGGTCAGCTCCCGCATGATCTCGCGGCAGCACTGGAAGATCAGCTCGTTCTTGTCCCGGAAGTGCAGGTAGATCGACGGCGGCGTGATCCCGACGCGGTCGGCGACGGCGCGGACCGACACGGCGGCCTCGTCGCCGGTCTCGGCCAGCATCTGCGTGGCCGCCGCCAGGATGTCCTCGCGCAGCCGGGCCCCGTCCCCCTTCCGGGCACGGGTCCGCTGCGTGCCCGGAGCCGAGGTCAGGAGGTCACGTCCTGGTCCGTCGACGCCCCGGTGGCGTCACCGGTCGATCCGTCGCCCGGCCCGGCGGTCGGATCAGCGGTCGGTCCCGCGTCGGCCGACGTGTCGGCCCCGCTGTCGCCGTCGGTGGTCGGCTCGGTCGTGGCGGCCACGACGGGCTCGGCGACCGTGATCAGCCACCGCTCGGGAGCGGCCTGCGTCGGGGCCTGCTCGGCCAGGATCGCCGTCAGCCGCTCCTCGGTCAGGGCGGCGTCGGACACGGTGGCGTCGACGACCAGCTGCAGCCGCTCGGCGATGTATTCGGTGCGGACGACCGCGTCGACGACGCGGGGGTCACGACGCAGGGCGGCACCGACCAGGACGGGGTCGCTGACCCCGGTGGAGTGGGTGATGACGGAGTCGGTCGGACCGACGACCTCCAGGTAGCCGGCGTCATCGAGGGTGCCCACCAGACCCAGGGGCAGCCAGCCCTCCGGGCCCTGCGGGCCGGACACCTCGATCTCGCCGATGCCGTGCGCGTCCCGGCGGACGATGCGGACGTCGGTGTCGGGCAGCGGCAGCCCGGTCGAGCGGGGCCGCGGGTCGGCGTACACCGCCTCGGCCAGCGCCATGCCAGCCATGCCGGGAGCGGTGATGCAGGTGCGGAACCGACCCTCGGTCCGCTGCTCCAGCGTCCGCCGGACCGCGGGGTCGAACGGCAGGCCACCGGCGAGGGTGACGCGCAGCGAGGTCAGGTCACGCTTCTTCGACGCCGGCGACAGGACCGCACGGACGTCGTCGACCGGGCAGACCAGCATGGTGGGACGGCCATCGTCGATGGTGCGGCCAAGGCCACCCTGACGGGGTTCGGGCAGCAGCAGCGACCCGGCGGCCAGCATCGACAGGGTCATGCCGGTCGTCAGGGTGAACACGTCGCTGGGGTCGCCACCGACGGCGATGACCTCGCGGCCCGCCTGCATGTCGGGGACCCACAGGCGGCTCTGGAACGCCCCGACCAGCACCTGGCGGTGGGTCAGGGAGACCGGCCTGCCGTCACGGACGACGGTCAGCGCCACCGCGGTCTCGACGTCCAGCTCGGCCTGGACGGCGGTCGGCGCCGCCTGCTCCAGGACCGTGCGGTAGGCCAGCACACCGTCGGCCTCGGGGATCGAGACGTTGGGCAGCTTCAGCCGGACCGTCTGCACACGGCTGCGCAGGACGGGCAGCGCGTCCAGGATCCCGGTGGAGACCAGGTGCCGGACGCTCGTCAGGTCCTGGCGGTGGACCATCAGGCCCGCGTAGAGGGTGTCCAGCACGACCAGGACGTCGGGCTGCGTGGCGCTGATCCCGGCGGCCAGGCCGTCGGCGGTCTGGTCGGGGTCCAGGACGACCGGGTCCAGGCCTGCACGCCAGCAGGCGTGGATGATCGTGACCAGCTGGGGCGACCACGGCAGGGCCATGGCCACACGGGCGCCGACGGACAGGTCCATCTGCTTCAGGGCGGCACCCAGGCGGTCGACCTGCTCGGACAGCTGGCGGTAGGACACGTCGGTGCCCAGGAAGGACATGGCGGCGACGTCGGGGAAGTCCTGGGCGGCGTCGTCCAGGAAGCGCGTCGCGGGGACCAGCGGGTAGCGGTAGGTCTCGGGGACGCCCGGCGGGTACACGCGCAGCCACGGGCGGTCGTCGACGGTCCCGTCATCGGCCTGGGCGCTCGCGGCGGGTGCCCCGGCGGCTGCCTGGTCGATTGTCCCCTGAGGTGCCTCGCCGGCCGTCACGGCCTCGGGCGCCTGGTCGGCGGCCCCGGCGACGGCCTCGTGGCTCGGGGCCGCCCCGGCGGGCGCGTCGGTGGTGCGACGCTCACCTGAGGCGGTGCGCGGCGGCAGCGGCAGGACCAGCGCCGGCATGGCCGTGTTGGCGGCACCGGACGCCTCGTCGGTGCGTGCCTCTGGCTCGGGCAGGCTCACGTCGATCGTGACGGTGGCCCCGCTGACGGCGGAGTCCGTCCCCCCCATGGTCGGGTCGGCTGTGTCCTCGGCGGCTGTGTCCTCGGCGGCCGTGTCCTGATCGGCCCGACCGGCGGTGCGGGGCGGTTCCGGAAGGCGCAGGCCGTCGGCGGGTGCCGTCGGCTCGGCGGTCTGGACGACCCGGACCACCTCGGGCGGGCCCGGCAGGGGGTCGATGGTGGTCGGGGTCCCTGTCACCTGGCCCAGGCGGGCACCCTCCTCGAGGGCGTCGGGGGCGTCCGCGACGGCCATCTCCGCTTCGTCGTCCTCCGCGACCGGCATCGGGGTGTCGGGCTCGTCCTCCACCTCAGGCGACCCCGCGACGTCCTGCTGGTCGACGACGGGCTCCTCGACGGCCTGCTCCCGGACCGTCTGCTGGTCCATCGGCTCCTCGGCCGCGGGCTGCACCGCGTCGGGCTCGACGGCCGGGGTGGTGGCGGTCGGACGCTCACGCGTGGGGGGCTCGTCGGCGACGAAGGGGTCGCGCAGGACGCCGTCGCCCGTCGCTGGCCGCGCAGGGATGCGGACGCTCGGGGGGCGGCGGCGGATCGACGGCCGGCCGCCGGCGGTCTGGTCGAAGGGGTCCTCGACCACGACGGCAGGACGGCGGGCGGTGTCAGCTGTCCCCTCGGTGCCCGTCTCCGTCCTCGCGCGGGTGACCGGCTCGGTCCGAGCCCGCGTGACCGTGGGGATGGTGCCCGAGGGCGGCCCCGCGGACAGCGGCGTGGTCGCACGCGGGCTGACCGGCGGTGTCGGTGCCGGCGCCTCGACCCGCTCGCGGGGACCCGAGGGGACCCGCCGGGGGTCCACGGTCGTGCCGACGTCGGCCCGGAAGGCGTGACCGGCCTTGGGCTCCAGCGCCGGGGGTCGACGGTTCGGGACGGTCCGACGTCGGGCGTCCTGCTCGGCGCGGCGCGAC
>JBFKGB010000112.1:0-9556 GCA_041633535.1 Euzebya sp.
CCCCCGCCGACCGGCGGTCCCCCGCCGCTGGTGGGCGGGCCCGCGGTCAACGCCAACGTGGTGCAGCAGGCCGAGGCCGTGCTGCGTGACGCGCTGGCGTGGCGCCCCGGACGTCCACCGGACGGTCGCCGGGCGCGCGAGCGGTGGGAGGCCATCGAGGCGGTGCACGCCGAGATCGCCGAGCTCGCCGCGGGCGGCCTCGACCTGCCCGCCATCTCCGCCGAGCTGTCCCAGCGGGTCCTCGACGGGGCCGACCGTGCCGCGGACGCGGTGACGCTGATGTCGATGCACCGTGCCAAGGGCACCGAGTACGACGCGGTGTTCCTGGTCGCCGTCGAGGAGGGGCTGGTGCCGATCAGCTACGCCGACACCGAGGAGGAGGTCGACGAGGAACGTCGGCTGCTCTACGTCGGCGTGACCCGCGCCCGACGCTGGCTGTCCATCACCTGGGCGCAGAAGCGACCCAACCGCCAGGGGAAGCCGACATCGCGCCGACCCAGCCGGTTCCTGTACGGGCTGGGCGAGGGCGCACCCGTCGCGGGGGCCAAGCCCGCCGCCAAGGGCGGTCGGGGCGGCCGCTCCGCCAGTCCGCTGGAGGAGCTGCCGGACGAGGCCGACCCTGCGCTGGTCGAGTCGTTGCGCAGCTGGAGGAAGGAACGTGCCCAGACCGACGGCGTCCCCGCCTACGTGGTGTTCAACGACGCCACGCTGCTGCAGATCGCGCTGCGACGGCCCACCGACCGGCCGTCGCTGCTGCGGGCGAAGGGGATGGGGCCGGCGAAGGCCGACCGGTACGGGCCGGAGCTGCTCGAGCTGATCGCGGGGCACGGGTGAGCCCAGCCGGTCAGGGAGCCCCCGAGGTGCCGGACCGCATCAGGGTCGGCGTCGACGTCGTCGCGCTGTCGCTGGCCCACCACGGGGCTGCGTCGGAGGATGGGTCCGGGGGCTGGACCGGCGAGGAGGGCGACGTGCCGGTGCTCGAGGCCTACGTGTGGCGCGGCGAGGACGCCGAGCACCGCCTGCCCGGCGTGTCGCTGCAGCCCAGCGAGGACCTGGAGGACGCCGCCCGCCGGGTCCTGGGCACGATCGGGATCACCCAGCCTGGCCACCTGGAGCAGCTGGCGTCCTTCGGCGCCCCCGGCCGCGTGCCAGGCGTGCGGACGATGAGCGTCAGCTACCTGGCGCTGCTGCCCCGCCCGACGCCCCCGGCCCAGGATGGGCACGACGGGGCATGGCACCCCGTCGCAGCGCTGGATGTCACGGAGGGGTTCGTGTGGGACCACGGCCAGATCCTCACGGCCGGTCTGCAGCGGGTGCGCAGCAAGCTCAGCTACTCAACGATCGCCGTCGGCCTGCTGCCGGACACCTTCACCATGTCCGAGCTGCAGGCCGTGTACGAGGCGGTGCTGGGGACCGTGCTGGACAAGCGGAACTTCCGGCGCCGGATCATGGGCCTCGGGGTGCTGGAGGACACCGGCGGGATGCGCCGTGGCCCTCACCGTCCCGCACGGCTGTACACGTTCGTGAGCAGCGACCTGGTCGTCCTGGACGACGTCGTGCTGCGTACCTGAGGTCCTGCGGTGGGTACGGTCACCGCGATGACCGGCCCCGCCCCCTCCGCCCTGTTCACCGACTTCTACGAGCTGACCATGATGGCCGGCTACGCCCAGGCGGGGATGGCCGACACCCCGGCGGTGTTCGACCTGTTCTTCCGGCG
Organism: Euzebya sp.; assembly: GCA_041633535.1. Classification (GTDB taxonomy): domain Bacteria; phylum Actinomycetota; class Nitriliruptoria; order Euzebyales; family Euzebyaceae; genus Euzebya. The sequence continues at coordinate 1,718 of JBFKGB010000112.1, forward strand.
GCCACCGCGTGGCGTGTCGGTGCTGATCGCGGCGGGCCAGGAGCTGGCCCTGGACTTCCTGGAGCAGCTCCGCTTCACCGCAGCCGACCTGGACTACCTGCGCACCACGCCGCTGCCGGACGCCTTCGTGGCCTCGCTGGCCGACGTCACGTTCACCGGTGACGTCTGGGCGGTGGCCGAGGGGACCCCGGTCTTCGCCGACGAGCCGGTCCTGCGCGTCGAGGCGCCGCTGGCCCAGGCGCAGCTGGTCGAGACCGCGCTGCTGAACGCGATCTGCTACAGCTCGCTGGTCGCCTCCAACGCCGCCGAGGTGCGTGAGGCCGCCGGCGACCGGGGGGTGCTCGAGTTCGGCGCACGCCGTGCCCACGGGCCCGACGGCGCGCTGTCGGCGTCGCGCGCCGCCTACGTCGGCGGGTGCGACGCCACCTCCAACGTCGAGGCGGGCCGTCGCTTCGGCGTCCCCGTCGCCGGGACGCAGGCCCACGCGTGGGTCATGGCGTTCCCCTCCGAGCTGGACGCCTTCCGCGCCTACGCCCGGACCTTCCCCGACGCCTGCACCCTGCTGGTCGACACCTACGACACGCTGCAGATCGGGGTGCCCAACGCGATCACCGTCGCCGGCGAGATGCGGTCGCGGGGACAGCGGCTGGCCGGCATCCGGCTGGACTCCGGCGACCTCGCCGCGCTGTCCAGGCAGGCCCGCGCACAGCTGGACGCCGCCGGGTTCCCCGAGGTCCAGATCGTCGTCAGCGGCGACCTCGACGCCCGGCTCATCGAGCAGCTGCTGGCCGACGGGGCGCCGATCGACAGCTTCGGCGTCGGCACGGCGCTGGTGACGGCCAAGCAGGATCCGACGATCAGCGGCGTCTACAAGCTGGCCGCCGTGGGCGACGCCCCTGTGGCCAAGCTGTCGGCGACGGCGGCCAAGGCCACCAGCCCCGGGCGCAAGCAGGTGTGGCGCAGCGCCACCGGGGACGTCATCGGCCACCACGAGGAGCAGCGGGACGGCACCCCGCTGCTGCAGCCGGTGATGGCGTCGGGGCGGCGACTGACCGACCCTCCGCCGCTGGCGGACGTGCGCACACGGTCGATGGCGATGCGTCGCGAGCTGCTGGCCGCGGTGCCCGACGGCGGGTGGCCGGTGCGCCGGTCCTCCCGGCTGGACGCCATGCGTCAGCAGGTGCACGTGGACATGGCCGACGGCACCCGCGAGTGATCAGGATCCACCATGGTGGATCCTGATCAGTCGCCATGAGGGTGGCGGTGGGGGCCTAGTCGGCCGCCGTCTCGGGGCGCTGGAAGGTCAGGCCACCACCGCCGGGCAGCTCGACCAGCTCGCCGGCACGCGCGAAGGCCAGCAGGTCATCGCGGGCCACCCGCAGCTCGACGCCGGCGTCCTCGGCGTACTCACGCAGGTTGATCGTCCGGCCCGGTGCGACCGCGGCGACGACGGCCCGGCCGCGCTCGGGCAGGGCCGGGGTCGGCCGCGGGTCCAGCTCGTCGGCGGCGCGTTCCAGGGCACGGGCCAGGGCGCCGGTGTGCCGCTCCAGCCAGATGGACGTGTCGCCACGCCGGCGCATGGTCGCCGCGATCTCGCCGTAGTAGCCGGCGGCGTCGGCCCACAGCTGTCGCTCCAGGACCGCTGCGCCGCTGCGGTCGACGCCCAGCGCCATCAGCACCAGCCGGGTGAACGCACGGGCGACGCGGCCGTTGCCGGCCTCGAAGGGCTGGATCGTCAGCAGGCGCTCGTGGACGATGCCGGCCGTGACGGCCGGGGACAGGACCAGCGTGCGGCGACGTAGCCACTCGGCCAGGTCGGCCATGGCGCCCTCGACCAGCTCGGGGGCCATGGCGTTGTAGATGACCATGCCCTGCCCGCCGTCGTGGACGGCCTGGTCGGTCACGCGGGGGGTGCCGATGACCTCGGGCTCGACCAGCCCCTGGCAGATCACGCCGTGCAGCCGTCGCAGCGTGTCCAGCGGGTGTGCCAGCGCCGCGTCGGCCAGCTCGGCCTCGACCTGGTGGACGGCCAGCAGGTTGGCGTACTCGACGGCGGCGACGTCCTGGGTCTCCATGCCGTCCAGCTTCAGCGCCCGGGCCCAGCCGACCCCCAGGTCGGCCTGGCCCGGCCCGGACAGGGTGGGGACGTCCCCACCGTCGACACGGACGACGGTCTCGGGGGTCAGGGGCGAGCCGTCCAGCCGTGCCGACAGCATGGCGGACTCGCTGCGTGCCGCGGCCGCCAGCGCACCGCGGCGGTCGGGGTCGGCGGCCGCCAGACGGGTGTGGGCCGCCTCGACCCTCGCCAGCAGGTGGACCAGGTGGTGGCTGTACTCGAAGCGCATGGTCACCGGGTGAAGCCGAAGGTCCGCGCGACGGTGCGCTGGACGTTGTTCTCGCCGATCCGGATGCCGGCGTACACGCCGGCCCCCGCCGACGCGGCGGCCAGCATGCCGATGCCGACCCCGCGCATGATCTTCTTCTGGCTGCGGTCGAACTCCACCACCGGCCAGCCGCGGCGATGGGCGATCGCCATCAGCGAGCGGTCCGGGTTGACGGCCACCGGGTGCCCGACGATCTGCATCATCGGCAGGTCGCTGGCGGAGTCGGAGTAGGAGTAGGAGCGCGACAGGTCGTAGCCGAGCTCGGCGGAGAGGCGACGGATGACGTCGGCCTTGCCCTCGCCGTAGCAGAAGGGCGCGGCCAGGTTGCCGGTGTAGACGCCGTCGACGATCTCGCTCTGGGTCCCCAGCCCGCCGGTGATCTGCAGCGCACGCGCCAGCTCGCCGACGATCTCGATCGGGCTGGCCGAGATGATGTAGACGTCCCGGCCGGCCTCGCGGTGCATGTCCAGCAGCGCGTTGGCCTCGGGCTTGATCTTGGGCAGCAGCTCCTCGATGACCCCGGGGGCCAGCGACGTCAGCTTCTCGGCCTCGAGGCCGGCGACGGTCGCCAGCAGCCGCTCGCGGACGGCCTCGGACTGCTCGTCGGTCGCGCCGAACAGCCTGAACGTCAGCGCCGCCGTCCCGTCGGCGACCAGCCGCTTCATCGGCAGCAGGCCCTCCCGGTAGGCGGCCTTGCCGAAGTAGAAGGCGCTGGACCCCGACATCAGGGTCCGGTCCAGGTCGAAGAAGGCGGCGGACTCCGCGGTGGGAGTGTCGGTGATGACGGCGTCAGGCACTGGTTCCATGGCCCGTCGGAGTCTAGCCAGGCGTACCAGCCGCCGATCACGTCCCTCCGTCCGGCCGCCGATCACGACCCTCACTCAGTCCGCCGATCACGTCCGTCGTACGAGTCACAACTCCAGCCGCGATAGTGGCCGCATGTCCTCCGCATCAGTGCCGCTGCGCCTCCTCGACGAGGTCCTGTCCACCGTCGCCGACGCCCTGCACGACCGCCCGGTCCAGAGCCTGGTCGCCGCCCGCCTGCTGATCGAGACCGCTGTCCCGGCCGGTCAGGCGGTCGAGGCCGGCGACATGCTGCAGCGGGGTGTGCAGGCGGTCAGCACCGGGGCCGACCTGTGCCGCGAGCTGATGTGGGCGCTGACGATGCCCGAGGTGCGCGCGACCGCGCTGACCGAGGACCTGACCACGGCCACACGTCGGGCGCTGGACCCGACGGTGACCGGGGACCCCTCGGTCCGGCTGACCGGTGAGGAGACCCCCGCCATGGTCACGGCGCTGGCCCGGGCCGTGCACCTGGTCGGCGTCGACGCCCGCCTGGGCGGCCGGTCGGTGGTCGCGGTCCACATCGACAGCGACGCCGAGCAGCTGCAGGCCCGGATGACGGTCGAGGGTGGGGCCGCGGACGGGCGTGTATGGCTGGAGCTGGCGCAGGCCCACCTGCATGCGGTGGCAGGGCGGATCGAGGCGGCGGATCCGCAGGTCGTGCTGACCGTCCCGCACCCGGGCTGAGCCGGGTCACCCCAGGCCGGGTCGACCCGGAGGGCCGTGGACGCCATGTCAGCCGGGCAGGGCCCGCGGATGCCATGTCAGCCGGGCAGGGCCGTGGAGGCGGCGTGCTCGGCGTCGGCACGCGCACGCTCCGGACATGTCGGTGCGCGGCCGCACCACCGGCACATCGGGCCTGCCACCAGCACCTCGGCGACCGGTCGGTCCGTCAGGCGCAACGCCGTCTCGAGCCGGTCGACCAGACCACGCGCGGCGGCCTCCAGCACGTCCTCGGTGACGGTCTCCTCCACCCAGGTGCCCTCGTCGACGTAGAACGTGGCGATCTTGAAGGGCGCCTGGCGGTACTTCATCGTCGCCAGCAGCGCATACCAGCGCATGTCCTGGGCGTCCTTGCGGCTGCGGTTGCCGGTCTTCAGGTCCACCAGCATCATCCGCCGCTCGTGGGGCACGGCACGGCCAAGGACCAGGTCGGGACGTCCGCGGACGGCGACCGCGCCAGCCCCGAACCGGACCTTGATGGTCGGCTCGAAGACGATCCGCCAGGTGTCGGGCAGCAGCGGGAAGGTCTCGCGGTACTCCTCCACGACGGTGGCCGCCTCGGCCTGCAACGAGGCAACCTGCAGCGGCGACTGCGTGGCAGCCCACTCCGTGGCCCCCTCGCCGGACATCCGGAACTCGTCCCAGGCGTGACCCAGCAGCTCCGCGGTCGACACCGACCTGCCGATGTGGTGGTCCAGCGCCACGGCGCGGTGGACGAGCTGGCCGCGGACGGTGGGCTGGGACCAGGCGAAGGCGGACTCCAGCAGGTCCAGGTAGCGCCCGTCGCAGGCCAGCGCGTCCAGCTGGGTCTTGCCCAGCGTCAGCGTCCGTGCCCGGCTGTCGCGCTGCTCGACCAGCGGGGCCAGCCGCCCCTCGATCAGGTCACGCAGCCGTCCGGGCAGCGCCTCGTCGGGCGCCGGGCGGGGCTGTCCGACCGCCAGCAGGTCCACGACGACCCGCCGCTGGACGGGCGGCAGGGCGTCGACGTCCAGTCCCCCGACCATCATCGGCGTCGGGTCACCGCCAGCCCTTGCGCTCGAGCTGCGAGCGGGTCTGCTCGACCTCGTCGGTCAGCTGTCGCCAGGCGTCCAGACGGTCGCGGCTGATCAGGCCGGCACGCAGGTCCGCGCGCACCCCGCACCCGGGCTCGGCCCCGTGGGCGCAGTCTGCGAACCGGCAGCGCTCCTGGGCCTCGGCGATCTCGACGAAGACGTCCTCCAGGCCCGTCCAGCCGGGCCACAGCCCGATGGCACGTACCCCGGGCGTGTCCAGCAGTGCACCGCCGGTGGGCAGCGCCAGCAGCTCCCGTCGGGTGGTGGTGTGCCGCCCCTTGGAGTCCCCCTCGCGGACCCCGCCGATGGCCAGCGCCTCGAAGCCCAGCACCGCGTTGACCAGCGAGGACTTGCCAGCGCCGGACTCGCCCAGCAGCACCAGGGTGCGGTCGTCGCCCGTCAGGTCGTCGACGGCCTGCACGCCGGTGCCCTGGTGGGCGGCGGTCACGACGATGTCGGCGTGTGGCGCCGCCTGCTTCATGCCGGTCACGACGGCCTCGGCGTCGACCAGGTCGGCCTTGGTGACGATCACGACGACGTCGGCCCCGCTGCCGTGTGCGACGGCGAGCTGACGTTCCAGCCGGCGGGCGTTGACGGGACGGTCGGCACCCTGGACGACGCCGACCACGTCGGCGTTGGCCGCGAGCACCTGTGGCGCGGCACGGTCGGCGGGATCACGACGAACCAGGGCGTTGCGGCGCGGCAGCACCTGGATGACAGGGTCCTCGGTGTCGGCCACGTCGGTCAGCACCACCCAGTCCCCGGTGGCCGGCGCGGCCATCGGGTCACGGCGCCCGGCACGGTGGATGGCGAACTCGCGTCCGTCGGCGGTGACGACGTCGAAGCCGACCCGGTGGGTGCGGACCAGCCGGCCCGGCCGGTGCCGTCCGCCCACCTGCTCGGTGGGCGTGGTCTCCCACAGCTGCTGCCAGTGGTCGTCCCAGCCCAGCCCCTCGGGTGCGTCGATGCGGTCCGTCACGACGGCGCGGGGCCGTCGGAGGCACCGGGGTCGCCGTCAGGGCGTCGAGGGGTGCGCTTGACGTCCAGCACCTCGACGTCGATGGCGCCCGGCGGTCCGGGAGGGCGCGGTCGCTCTGCGTCGGGGCCACCGGGGGCCCGACCCGGTCGGCGGCCGGGACGGCCACCGACCATGAACATCGACCCCATCGGCCCGGCCATCACCTGGAAGCGGGACCGCACCAGGCGGTTCAGCAGCCGGCGGGTCGGGGTCAGCACGCAGGCCAGGCCCACCACGTCGGTGAAGAAGCCGGGCGTCAGCAGGAGCGCGCCGCCGAAGACGATCAGCGCACCGTCCACGACCTCCTCCGCAGGCATCCTCGCCTCGCCCAGCGATGCCGTGAACGCCTTCCAGGCCTTGGCGCCCTGCATGCGGACCAGGTAGGCGCCCACCACCGAGTCGAGGGCCAGGATCAGGATCGTCGTGGGCCAGCCCAGCGCCTCCTGGACCCGGTCGATGATCGTCACCTCGGTGATCGGGATGACGATGAAGAGGACCAGCAGGATCAGCATCAGGACGCCTTCTTGCCCGCCTCGACCGAGGCCTTCAACGCCGCCATCAGGTCCAGGACCGACGCCGGCTCGTCCTGCTCGACCACCGCGATCTCCTCGCCGTCCACCTTCGCCTGGACCGCGTCGAGGACACGCTGGCGGTAGGTGTCGACGTAGCTCTGGGGCTCGAAGTCGGCGCTGTAGTTCTCGATCAGCGTCAGGGCCATGTCGATCTCGGCCTCGCGGGGCTCGGGGATCTCGTCGATCCCGAGCTCGCCCATCGAGAACGACCTGATCTCGTCGGGCCAGTGCATCGTGGTCAGGACCAGGACCGGCCCGTCGTCGGCGGAGGGGGTCCCACCGTCGTCGTCGACGGATGCCGGCGGTCGCTCGACCATGCGCAGCACCGCCATGTGCTCCTTGTCGCGCATCGTCACCCGGCACAGCGCGACGCTGCCGGACTGCTTCATCGCCGCGCTCAGCAGCGCGTAGGCCTTCGCGCCCGTCTCCTCGGGCCCCAGGTAGTAGGCCTTGTCGAAGTAGATCGGGTCGATCTGGGACAGCGGCACGAACTGCTCGATGTCGATGACCCGGCTGGACTTGGGGCGCAGCGCAGCGATCTCGTCGGACTCGAAGACGACGTAGCGGTCCTTGTCGTACTCGAAGCCCTTGACGATCTCGTCGTTGGCGACCGGCTCGTCGTCGGCCTTGGCGACGCGCTTGTAGCCGATGCGGCTGGAGTCCTCGCGCCGCAGCTGGTTGAACGACGGCGACTTGTTCTCCGTCGCCGTGTACAGACCCACGGGGATGGTGACCAACCCGAAGGACAACGTGCCTTTCCACAGGGTTCTCGGCATGGCCCCATCATCGCACCCGGGGCGTCCGGCGCCAGCGCCCCCCTCCGACGGCTGTGGACGGGATCGGGGTGAGACGCGTTCATCCGGACGATCCGGTGCAGGAACCAGGGCTCGGGGTGTCGAAACGGTGGCCACATCGCGCCATCCGAGGGGGACGGCGCCACCCCACACCTGGAGACCACATGAAGAAGCTCGCCGCAGCCGCAGTCACCGCGCTCATGGCGCTCGCCCCACTCGCCGGTCCAGCCGGCGCCGTCGAGACCGATGACTCCTTCGAGATGAACGACACGGACAAGAGGCTTGTCGAGTTCACCAGCGAGCCCGCGACGGGGACAGGAGTCGGCTTCTTCCTCGACGGGACCGCCACCACCTACGAGTGCACCGGTCAGCCCGATGCGTCCTGTGACTACTACCTCGTGGCGCTGACAGGCGTCACCGAGGAGGAGATCGCCGAGGCACAGGCCACCGGGA
>JBFKGB010000113.1:0-9464 GCA_041633535.1 Euzebya sp.
ACTCGTTCTGGGTGGCGCTGTCGAGAGTGATCGCCACGGGGGTGCCCACGGCACCCTGGATCGTGGTCACGAAGCCGTCGACGGCAGCCTGGTCCACGGCAGCGTAGGAACCGCTGTTGGCGGTAGCTGCAGCCTCGATCTCCAGCGCGACGTTGCGGACGCCCGAGGTGAGCGAGGCCTCCCAGCCACGCTCACGCTGCGACAGGAAGGTCGGGATGGCGATGGCGGCCAGGATGCCGATGATGATGACGACGACGAGCAGCTCGATGAGGGTGAAGCCCTCTTCGTCCTTCTGGAAGCGGTTGAACATGCGGTGTGTCTCCTCAGATATGAGTGCGATGATGATGTTGTGAGGGAGTGCGGGGATGAATAGCCCCGATACACACGGCGTAGCCGCTGTATGCGAGGGAGCTCGGCTTACCTGGGCCGGATGATGATGTATGACCCGGGTCCCGTGGCTTTGCGTCCCGACCTCACGGTCGGTTTGCCTGTTCTGCACACCTCCACCTTGCGTGGAGTCCACTTGCGCGGACAGCATGTTCATCGGCGCCCCCCGTCATCACCTTTAGTGATCCGGCCGAGAAAGTTTCCGATCAAGGGCTGCCGGGGAACTGCTCGGCGTACCGGGCGGTGCCCCAGGTCGCCTCGACCGGGTCGATGAAGCTGGGCGGGTTGCTGAACCGCAGCCGCTGGTCGTACACGTAGTCCTTGTCGTAGCCCGTGCACACGGCGGTCCCGCCGCCCGTCCCGACCGGCCCACGGTAGATCTGGGCGATCGCGCCGTTGATGTGCAGCGCACCCAACGGGTCACACACGTAGCTGCCCCCCGACAAGCGGTGGCCCCTGTTCCACTGCTGGACCAGGAAGGAGTTGCTGACCGACAGGATCGCGGCGTTGATCCGCGGCTCGCGGAACGGGGCGGTGTGGTTCGGCCGGGCGTCGGCGTTGGCGAACCGGCCACCGCCGATGGCGCGGACCGGGTGGTAGACCTGCACGAAGTCGTTGGCGATCAGCCCCAGCATGTCGTCGGTCCCGTCGTAGTCCAGGTGCCAGGTGATGATGACGTTGCTGTCCGCGGCCACCGTCAGCCGGCCGTCCAGGGTCCCCTCGATGAAGGCGTCGCCGGCCCGGCAGTCGTAGGTCGTCAGGTCCCCGGCGATGGGGTAGCCCAGCCCGTTGCCGTTGCCGGCGTTGCAGGTCGCGCGGTAGTTCGGGTCGCTGGTGTTGGCCGGGATCGACTGCACGTAGATCACACCGTTGGCCGGTAGGTCGATCACCCGTGGGGGGTCGATCGCGCTGCTCCACGACCCACAGCCCGGCCCGGACCGCTTGGTGTAGGGGCTGGTCACCTGGACCTTGCCGTCGGCGCGCAGCAGGATCGAGGTGGGCCCGGTGAACATGCACCCGCGGGCGCCGGGGTTGGTGATGGTGTCGGCCTCGGTGCGGATCTGCTGGTTGGACGGCGGCATCTCAAGCGGCAGGCGGTACTGCACCGGGCCACCGTTCAGCTGTGCGGTGTTGCCGTTGGCGTCGTAGGGCGGGGTGCGCGGGTCACTGGAGCTCGTCGGCCCGTTCCACGTCGCGTTGCCGTTCAGCCGGAACCGGTCGTTCGTGTGGAACGGACCGTTGACGACGTCACGGCCGCCCCAGTAGATCTCGACGCAGAAGCTGGGCCGCTCCTGCTGCCAGCGCCGTCGTGAGCAGTCACGCTCGGCCCGCCGCTGGTCGGCGTCGGTGCTATAGGCCACCGGTGACAGCGTCTCGAGGTCGGTGAAGTACAGGTAGTCCAGGAAGCTGTCCTGCTTGATGGTCGCCTGGACCGTGCGGAACCGCTGGGCGTCCGATGGGGCGTCCAGGTCACACGGTCCGGGGGCGCAGCCGATGGCGGTCAACAGCAGGGTCCCGCTGGTCTCGAGCTGGCTGTCGTCCACCCGGTAGGTGAACATGCCGATGTCCTCGAGCCCGGGGGTCTCGCCGCCGGGGATCGGGACGAACTGGGCGAAGGCGAGGTTGCCGTCGGGTGGGGCCGGCTTGGGGTCGACGGGGTCCGCGGGGTCCCCGTACACCCAGTACTGGTCCAGGGAGTTCAGGCGGAACAGGTAGTCGTCCAGCCCTGCGTCGGCGGCGGCGAGGGAGGCGTGGGTCTCCTCCTCCGCATCGGCGATCACGATCGCCCTGCGGGCGGTGGTGAAGGACACCGTGACCAGCAGCGAGAGGATGCCGGTCACGGCGAGGATGACGATCAGGGCCGAACCCCGGTCGTCGTGCAGGCGCAGGTGGCGGCTCATGGGGTGTACACCTCGTCGTAGCCGAAGGCGCCGCTGTCCAGGCAGCCGGCGGACCGGAACGACGCCGACACCCCCAGGTCGCTGGCCGAGGCGAAGCGGGCCCAGCCCTGCAGGTCCGCCTCGGCGGAGTCGTAGCCGGTGGGCTGCTGCACGACCAGGCGGAAGCTGACGCTGTCGACGGCTCGTCGGTCGACGAGCGACAGCGGGGTGGCGGTCAGCGCACGGCCGCAGCGGGTCGTGATGTCGGCGCCGAGCTGGTAGTGCGACCAGTAGCGGAACACATCGGTCCGCAGCAGGCTGCGCGCGATGACCCGCCGCGTCGCCGCGCCATAGGTCGGGGTGGTCGCGGTCTGCACGTCCGGGGTCGGCCGCTGGACCGACTCGACAAGGTCGGTGCCCTGCACCGACAGGGTGACCCGCAGCGGGTTGGCGTCAGCCGCCCGGCCGGTCACGGTGTAGAAGGTGACGGTGTCGGGTCGACCGACGTCCAGGGCGCTGGTCCGCAGGTCCAGCGCGCCGTCGATGGCGACAGCGCCGCGCAGCAGCGCCCCGACCCGTTCGATGCCGATCCTGGTGGCCGCCAGGTCCTCCATGGTGGCGTTTGCCACGCCCAGGTTGCGCTGGATCGCCACGGTCGAGGTGATGATGGCCGCGGACACGATCGTCAGCAGGGTGATGCTGACCAGCAGCTCGGGCAGGCTGAACCCGTCGTCGTCGCGGTCACGTCGGCGCTCAGACACGGTTGCCCGCCCGGACGTCGATGCGGTAGCCGACCGCCGGGTCGCCGGAGGACCCGGCCCCGTCCGCCCGCAGGGCGGTGCAGCTGGAGGGCGCGAGGACGCAGGACAGTGGCCCGGCCGAGGCGAGGTCCAGCAGCCCGTCGACCAGGCCCAGCGCCGGGGCCAGCATGCTGCCGGTTCCCGGGTCGTCCCAGTGCAGCACCCAGCTGCCGTAGGGCAGCAGCGCCCGTAGCTGCCCGGTGGCGTCGGAGCGGCCCAGGTACAGCCGCTCCCCTGCCGGGCAGTCGACGCTGTCACGCATGTCGGCGTACACGTCGCGTCCGGCGATGGGCAGGCCCAGCAGGTCGCGCGTGGTGATGCTGGCCAGCGCCATCTGGACCTGTGGACGCACGTCGGTGCCGGGGTCGGCGACGACCAGCTGGCGCTGCGGCGCCCCCACCCTGGTCGGGTCGGCGGTGCGGCACCGTCCGGCGTGGATGCTGTAGCCGTTGGCGTAGGGGAACAGCGGACCGATCTCGGCCGCGGGTCGGCTCTGGGTGTCGGGCACGGCGCTGTGGTCCAGCCGTTCGTAGGTCGTGGCCCGGCCGACGGCCGAGAAGGTGGTCGCCGGGTTGTAGATGGTCCAGGCCAGGTTGTGCGGGATCGTCGCCGACCAGCCGGTCGGCTGGGCGGTGCCGCCGGCGTCCCGGCACTCAAGACCGACCCGGTCGGGCCGATAGGCCGGTGTCTCGGGGTCGACCGCCAGTCCGGAGGGGTCGTCCACGCCCGTCGGCTGCGGGCCGAAGGTCACGACCGTCAGGCTGCAGCCGGCCGCCGGTGCGGTGGCCAGCGTGGGGACGGGGTCCAGCGTCACGCGGCGGTCGTACTCGTACTCCACGACCGTCGTGGTCTGGGCGGCGACGAACACGGTGTCGACGACGCGCTGGACCTTCTGGCGGCGCTCGACGTGACCGGGCGTGTCGATGACGATGTCGTAGCCGTTGCGGCTGGGGTCGGCGGGGTCCACCGCCAGGAACGGGAAGAAGGCGCAGCCGCCCGAGTCCGTGGTCGCGACCTCGCTGCCCGCCAACCCCTGGGCCCTGACGACGTGGCCGCCGGTCCCGACGCCGTTGCGGTCGCGGACCACGATGGCCAGGTTGCCGGTCGAGGTGTCGAAGAAGTCCAGCCGGGGCGTGATGACGGTGATGTTCTCGACCGGGGGGATGTCACGACCGGGGAAGCTGATCAGCTGGCGGACACGCACGTAGTCGGCCCCCGTGCCACCGCCGCCAGCGGCAGCCGACGTGCAGCCGTCTGTGTCGGCACCGGCGGCGACCCAGGTGGCCTCACGGGTGACCTGGTAGGTCTGCCCGTCGGGGCCGGTCTGGGTCTGCGTGGTCGTCGTCGTGCCGGTGCCAGCGCCGTCGCGGGCAGAGGTGGCCCAGTCCACGAACGGGATGGAGCGCAGTCGCTCGGTCTCGAACTGCGCGATGTTGGCGGCGATGACGGACTCGCGGCTGTCGCGGGCGACCTGCAGCGAGCGGATGACGCCGCTGGCGGTCGCCGCCATGGTGACAGCCAGAAGGGTGATGGACACCAGGACCTCGACCAGCGAGATCCCGTCGTCCCGGCCCGTGTGGCCGCCCGTCCGTGCAGCCAAGGTTCGGCCGACCTATCCCACGAGATCGAAGATCTTGAACATCGGCATGTACAGGGCCACGACCATGCCGCCGACGATACCGCCGAGGACAGCGATCATGACGGGCTCCAGCAGCGCGGTCAGCTGCTCGGCGGTCGCCTCGATCTCGGCGTCGTAGAAGTCGGCGATCTTCTCCAGCATCTCATCGATCGCACCGGTCTCCTCACCCACGGCGATCATCTGCACGGTCATGGGGGGGAAGATCTCATGCTTGGTCAGGGGGCTGGCGATCGACTCGCCCTCCTTGACGGCGTTGGCGACGTCGGTGATGGCGTTGGACATCACGCCGTTGTTGACGGTGTCGGCACCGATCTGCAGCGCGGTCAGGATCGGCACGCCGGCGCGCAGCAGCGACCCGAAGTTGCGGGTGAACCGGCTGATGGCCACCTTGTGGAACAGCGGGCCGAACACGGGGACCTTCAGCTTGGTCTTGTCCAGGAAGAAGCGGACGCTGGGCTGCTTCCGGGCGTACTTGAAGGCCTGCCAGGACAGGATCGGCAGCAGCAGGAAGATGTACCAGAAGCCACGCATCAGCTTGGAGAGCGTCACCAGCACCTGGGTCGGGAGGGGCAGCTCGCCGCCCAACGACGTGAAGAGACCATCGAAGGTCGGCACGACGAACACGATCATGGCCGAGGACAGCCCGATGGCCATGAACAGCACGACCACGGGGTAGGTCATGGCCGACTTGACCTTGCGGCGCAGCGCCAGGTCGGTCTCCATGGTGTTGGCGACCCGCAGCAAGACCGAGTCCAGCAGACCGCCGGTCTCACCGGCCTTGACCATGGCCACCATCAGCTTGGGGAACTGCTCGTGCTTGCCCATCGCGGTCGACAGGGGCGTGCCCTGCTCGACCTCGCTGCGGACCTCGCTGATGATCTCGGCCAGCTTCGGGTTCTCGGTCTGCTCGGCCAGGATGTTCAGGGCGCGGATCAGCGACAGGCCCGCGTTGATCATGGTGGAGAACTGCCGCGCGAAGATGGACAGGTCGACCAGGCCGACCTTCTGCCCCATCCCGGGGATCTTGATCTCCTTCTTGGCGAGCGACTCCTTCTGCTCGGTGATCGAGACCGGGGCGTAGCCGGAGTCGCGCAGCTTGTCGGCGACCGCCTTGGAGGAGACACCGGTCATGGTGCCCGTGCGGGTCTTGCCCGTCTTGTCGCGGACGGTGTAGTCGAACGTTGCCTGATCAGCCATGGCGCTGGCTCCTGTCGCTGGGACGTGGTGGTGCGGTGGTCACGGGGCTACTCCTCGCGCCAGTCGCGCTGGGCGTACTGACCCAGGCCCATCTCGGTGAGCCGGTCGTCGTAGTGGAAGGTCCAGCCACCCTGGTTGCTGATGGTCCCGCAGATCAGCGACCCGAAGACCGACGCCTGGGCGTTGGAGGGGTTGCCGGCGCAGGAGGACTCGGGCGCGTAGATGCCGGCCGCGATCGCGGAGTGGTTGCCGAACTTGACCGTCGACGGGTTGGCCGGGTCCCCGCTGCCGTCCACGTAGAAGCTGAGCCGGCGGGCGTCGGGGGTGGACGTCCCGGCCGCACACCCGCTGGGGCAGTTGACCTTCACGTCGTTGTTGGGTGGTGTCCCGAACAGCAGGTCACCGGCGATGTAGACCTCGACGGTGCCGTTCACGGTGATGTTGCGGTTGGCGGTGAAGTTGTCGAAGCACAGCACCGTGTGCTGCCCGGCGGTCCCCAGCTGGCCGTTGCCGCCGTTGTAGTCCGACGTCTTGTACTCCGTCAGCGGCTGCGGGCAGGCCGCGAGCTGCTCGTCGATGAACCGGGTCTCGAGCTGCGTCCCGCCGATCTGCAGCTTGGGTCCGATGCGTGCCGACGGCAGCGTGGCATCCGGCATGGTCCGGACGTCGTCACAGTCGTTGCCACCGACGTGGATGCAACGGTTGATGTCGGAGTTGTTGTCCCAGTTGTACAGGTGCACAGCGTCGACACCGGTCGAGGAGCCGTTCAGCCGGATCGTCTCGTTGCTGGCGACGATGCCGTTGCCGGTGTACCAGGCCGTGGAGCCGTAGGAGTCCGCGCCGTTGCCGCCACGCATCTCGAACCCACGGTCGGAGAACGCGGCCAGGAAGAAGCGGGGCTTGTCGGCCACCTCGATGACCACCGTGCGCTGCGCCTCGGGGGTCGTCGCCGTCGAGCGGACCTCCCACCCCAACGTGCTGATCTTGGTGGCCCGCCACTCGAAGGGGATCCCGTCGGTGGTCACGCCGGTCGCAGGGCAGGCGGCAGCTGTGGTCGTGCCACACAGCACGGTGCCGACCGGCGCGTCCTGCTTCATCTGGACGCTGGTGGACCGGATCAGCAGCGCCGCGGCCGCCTGGGCGCCGGTGTCGGCGGCCTGGACGACCTCGGTGTACTGCTGGTCGAAGCGGGTCTGGCGGGTGCTGCCGATGACGGTCGCCACCAGCGCGCCGATCACGCCGGACAGCGCGATGATGACGAGCAGCGCCAGCGGCAGGGACCCGCGGTCGTCGAGATGCCGGTTCCTCATCACAGGACCACCCTGGTGTTGCGGACGAACACGCCCGTCGTCAGCACCAGCGAGGGCGCGTCGGTCAGGTCGTGGGAGAGCGTGATCTGCACCTGTCGGATGTCGCCGGCGGACACGCCGTCCCAGGCGGCCCCCAGCCGGTCGAAGTACCGGAAGGTCGTCGGTGCCGCCGGGTCCAGGTCGTCGATGACGGTCGCCGTCGCGGTCGTGGTGGGCACCGTCGCCGTGGCCGGCACGAACGTCGTGACCGTCTGCGTCACCGTGTCTGCGGCGCGGGTGTACACCGTCCGCGTCCGGCGGGTGCAGGCGTTGGACCGCACCGGGGTGCAGCCGGTGACCTCCTCGTAGGTGACCACGGTCAGGCCGGTGGCGGACGCGGCCTCGACCGGGTCCGCGCCGCGGATGACCCGGCTCATGCGCTCCTGCGCGATCTGCAGCGAGGTCAGCGCCTCGACCCGCTCTGAGGTCTGGGTGGTCACCGCGAAGCTGCGGACGACGCCGGTCATGACGAACACGCTCATCAGCGACAGGATGCTGATGCCGACGAGCAGCTCGACCAGTGTGAAGCCATCGTCACGGTCACGCATTGGGACACCGTGCGGGGCCGCCGTTGATCAGCGCACCTGCGGCGACCACGGGGACGTCGTAGGACTCGGTGACGTTCAGGCCGTCAGAGGTGCGCGTCACCGACACCGACACCGTGCTGGTCGTGCGGTTGAAGCGGTGCCCGTTGGGGACGGTGGCCGAGAACACCCCGTTGCCGTTCGCGTCGACCGATCCGAACGTGGCGGTGACGTTGCCGTTCTGGCTGGTCCAGGTGAACCTGACGACGTCGCCGTTGCCCGCGCCTGAGATCCTGGTCGTGAGGGTGGTCGGCGTGTAGGTCCTGTTTGACTGCACGCACAGCACATCGTTGGTGTTGACCGACAGCGACTTCACCTGCAGGACCGAGACCTCCTGCCTGACGAACTGGACCTCCGAGGTCGCCTCGAACGTCCCGGCGGTGCTGGTCGCGACCGCCCGCCACGTGTAGGTGCCGGGGTTGAACTGGGTGACGCCGGCACGGAACGGGTCGATGGAGAAGAACGTGTTGCCGGACGAGCTGTTGACCGTCATGTTGAAGTCGGCCAGCGGGACCGGGTACAGCCGGACCTGGCTGACCGGCGTGCAGGTCGACACGGTGACCGTGATGTCGTCCAGCGTGTTGCCGGAGGCGCTGACCAGGACGAAGTCGGGCGAGACGTCGAAGTCCGTGATCGTCCCGGGGGTGCAGTTGGGCACCGGCGTCAGCGGCACCTCCTCGGTCGTCGGCTGCCGCACCGACACCGAGGAGGTCTCGTAGGCGATGCCCTTGGCCGTCCAGTCCAGCGTGACCCGCAGCTCCTTGTAGTCGTGCGGGTCGGGGTCGACCAGCGGGGCCGGGGGGTGGTTGGGGTCGTCGAACCAGACGACGTCCATCTCGACGGTGTAGGTGATGCCGTCACGGACGACGACGCTGTCGGGCAGCGGGGCCGGCGAGCCGGCGGGCCTCGTCGTGCCCAGGGTGACCGTCTCGGCACCGTCGTTGGCCGTCGCGACGTAGCCGGGGTCGTTGCTGTAGAAGCCGACGTGCTGCCACTCCAGGCTGCGCGTGCCCTCCAGCAGGTCGGCGGCGAACTGGTTGGCCCTGACCAGCTGCTCGTCGCGGGTCACGGTGGCCAGCGACTGCACCAGGGTGCTGGCGAACGCCGACATGGCGACGCCCAGGATCACGATCGCGACCATGATCTCCACCAGGGAGATGCCGTCGTCGTCGTGCAGCCGGTACAGGGTCAGTGGGGACATGTACGTCAGTCTTCGGCCGTCTGGTGACCGGACTTGAGCAGGATCAGGCCCGGCCGCACAGGCGGTTGAAGTCCGGGACGCTGGCGCAGCGCTCGAGCGCATGGTTGTAGGTGACCTTGCCGGCGTTGACCAGGTTGGCCAGGGACTGGTCCATCGCGATCATCCCGTGGCCCTTGCCGGCCTGGATCGAGGAGTACATCTGGTGGGTCTTGCCCTCACGGATCAGGTTCTTGATCGCCGAGGTCGCCACCATGATCTCCACGGCGGCCGCGCGGCCCTTGCCGTCGGCTGTCTTCAGCAGCTGCTGGGTGACCACGCCGTTCAGGGCGGTCGCCAGCATCACGCGGATCTGCTCCTGCTGGTGCGGCGGGAACACGTCGATGATGCGGTCGACCGTCTGCGGGGCGTCCTGGGTGTGCAGCGTGCC
>JBFKGB010000114.1:0-9444 GCA_041633535.1 Euzebya sp.
CGCCGAGCACCTCGCCCTGGCTGCCGTCCAGCGGTAGGAACACGTTGCCGTTGCCGCCCAGCAGCGAGGCGGCCAGCACCTCGTTGAAGCGGGTCCGCAGGTTGACCGCCACGGGAAGCGGCTGCCCGACCGGCTCGCCGGCCTGCAGGTCGGCGGCGAGCTCCTGCACGTACCGGTCGGCCACGGCGACCGCCGTGTCCACACGGCTGGGTCCGGACAGACGGACCACGTCCAGGCCCATCGCCTGCACCTCGGTGACCACGGCCTCGTCCATCACCGCGGTCCCGCCGAGCACGATGACCTGCTCGGGGGCGAGCCGTTCGAGCTCGGCCCGGGTGTCCGGGTGGAGGGGGCCGACGCGGTCGGTCAGCAGCACCGGGATGCCGTAGCGGGCGGCCATCTGACCGGCGCTGACGGCGTCGGGGAAGTCCCGACCGTAGGCCAGGAACACGAAGTCGCGGGTCGGGAAGGTGACCGCGGCCTTCAGCTGCTCCATCTCGGCGGAGGCCTGCACGGCCGTGGCCTCCCGGCCGGTCCCCTGGATCCGGATCGCGGTGATGCCCATCGACCGCAGCGTGTCGTCGACGCCCGCAGAGATCGCGCTGGGGCCACCCATGACGTACACCCACGGGGTGCGGCCGTCGAAGTCCAGGACGCGCGCAAGCTCCTCGCGGGTCCGTGCGTCCAGCGGGCCGACGTTGTCGGTGTACAGCAGCGGGCCGATCCCGAACCCGAGGGCGGACCCGGCGAGGGCGTCGGCGAAGTCGTCGACGCGCGACAGCACCGCGTAGGGCGCCGAGCCGTCGGGCAGCAGCGCCGACACCGCGACGGCCTGCCGCGTCGGATCGGTGGTGTCGCCGCTGCCCGCGGCGATGCGCGTGAAGGAGGCGACGGGCTGCCCGTCGCAGGTGCCCTGGCCGACGGGCGGGTCGGGCTGCAGCGCCGGTCGTTCGCCGGCCGCCACCGCCTGGGCTGCGGCACCCAGGTCCAGGATCCCCCAGCCGAACTCGCAGTCCCGGCCGGGCGTGCCCGCGTCGGTTGCGGTGGACTCGATGATCGCCTCGGTCTGGTCGGGGGTCAGCGAGCTGCCGCGCTCCAGCGCCAGCTGCCGCAGCAGGGCGATGCCCGCAGCCACGTAGGGCGAGGAGAACGACGTCCCGCTGATGCCCTGCAGCCGGTGGCCGTCGGGGTCGACGTAGGCGGGGCAGTTCGACACGGGGCGGGAGGAGGACGTCAGGCTGGTGGTGATGACCATCTGGCTGACCAGCTGGTCGAACGTGGGGCACTGCCCGAAGGTGAACCCTCCGCCGGGTGCGGCGATGTCGACCTGGGGGTTGCGTTGCGAGTACGACGCGCGTGCGCCGTCCGACCCGGTCGCCGCCACGCTGATGACCCCGTCACATGACGCCGGCACCGATGGTCGTGTCGAGCTGTCGTTGCCCGCGGCGGCCACGACCACGATCCCCGCGGCCCGCGCCTGGTCGGCGGCCGCCTGGTAGCCCGCCGAGCAGGCCTCGCCGTCGCGCAGGCTGGCGCCCAGGCTCAGGTTGATGACGTGCGGCCGTTCGGCCAACGACGTCACATGGTTCATCGCGGTGATGGTGTCGGCGTCGGAGGGACCGCCGGGGCAGCCGTTCTCCGGCGAGGTGAGGGCGATGTCGATGACCCGCGCCTGCCACAGGACCCCGGCGACCCCGAAGCCGTTGTCACCCCGGGCCGCGGCGGAGCCCGCGACGGCGGTGCCGTGGCCGATGCCGCACGGGTCGTTGGCGCTCGCGCCGGGGATGACGCGCCCGTTCGCCGACCGCAGGCTCTGGACCACGACCCCCTGCAGGTCGGGGTGGGTCGCGTCGATGCCGGAGTCGAGGATGGCGATCAGCGGCGCGGTGGAGGGGGCGACCCCGGTGAACAGGTCCCAGGCCCCTGCCGCGTCGGTCTGGACGTGCGACCACTGCTTGGCGTAGCTGGTGTCGTCGGGCACGGCGCTGAAGCTGCGCCGCACGTTCGGCTCGACGGCGACCACGGACGGGTCGGCCGCCAGGCTGGCCACGACGTCCGGCATCGACTTCTCGTCGGCGGTGACCAGCGACACCCGGTCGGCGAGCTGCTGGTGACGTGCCCCCATCCGGGTCAGCGAGGACAGCCCGCCACGGGTGGTCCCCGGGGTCGTCCCCGCCTCGGCGTAGGTGACGATCAGCTGGTCCTGGATCGCTCCCTCCGCGGCGAAGATCGTCTCGGGCGTGCCGAAGCGGGCCTGCATGACCCGCGTGTCGTGGCCCTCCAGCAGACGTCCTGTGGGTTCCGCCGCGGCCGCGGGCGCGACCCCCGTGGACGACAGGAGCAGGACCAGCAGCACGACGGCTGCGGCCAGGCGGTCCAGCGGCCGGTCGGACAGGGACTGCAAGGGCACGGGCGGGGCTCCGGGGGTGGGGGTGTGGGGTGTCCCCCGACGCTAGTGCGGTGGGGAGGGTGTCGCCGCCGTCGCGGGGCCGGGGTGTGCCCCGGTGGGCGTGCGCCTAGGGCAGCTGACCGGGCCTGGGCCCCGGACGGCGGTCCGGTTCGTCCTCTGACGTCTCCGCCTGATCGACCGGTGCGGCGTCGGACTTGGTCCGGTCCGGCACGGCGTCGGGGTCCGGGATCATGCGGCGTGCCGTGGTCAGGAACGCCGTGTGGGCCACCATCCGGTGGTCGGGCCGGACGCTCAGGCCGTCGACGTGCCAGGTGCGGTGCATCGTCTCGCTGGTGGACACCAGCCCCCAGCGCGGATCGGCGTCCATCGCCTCACGCAGCCGCATGACCTGGGTGATCGTCGGGGTGTAGGCGATCAGCATCGCGCCGGGGTGCAGGGCGCCGGCCGCGGACTCCAGGTGTGCCCAGGGCTCCAGCATGTCCAGCACCAGGCGGTCGCAGCGCAGGTCGGCCAGGCCCTCGGCGAGGTCGCCGACGTGCAGCGTCCAGTTCTGCGGCATCCCGCCCATCCGGCGGCTCACGTTGGCGACGGCCACCTCGGCGTGGTCCTCGCGGCGCTCGAAGGAGATGACCCGGCCCTCGGTGCCGACGGCCCGCAGCAGCGCGACGGTCAGGGCCCCCGAGCCGGCCCCGGCCTCGACGACCGTCGAGCCCGGCACGATGTCGCCCAGGGTCACGATCATCGCCTGGTCCTTGGGGTAGACCACCTGTGCCCCGCGCGGCGCCTTCAGCGTCCAGTCCGTGGTCGTCGGACGCACCGCGGTCAGCTTGGCCGACATGGTCGAGGTGACCGTCGACCCCTCGGGGATGCCGATCAGCTGGTCGTGGCGGATGATGCCGCGGTGGAAGTGGTAGTCCTTCCCCTCCTCCAGCTGGAACATGAAGCGGCGGCCCTTGCGGTCCATCAGGATGACGGTGTCCCCGACGCTGAGGGGGTCGGGGTGTCCGGCGTGGCGGGTCATGCGGGTGCGTCCTCACGGTCGATCAGGGTCAGCAGGCGTCCACGGGTCCGGCAGAAGGCGCAGACCGGGGTCTGTCCCTCCTGATGGGCCATGGTCGGCAGCCCGCAGCGGTCGCAGGGCACGAGCCCCCCGACCGGGTCGTCGGCACCCTCGAAGTGCTGGTCGCGCACACGGTCGAGGAAGCCGAACAGGAAGTGGGCCTTGGTGCCGGGCGCGGCGCGCTCCAGCTCGTTGAGGGCGTCCTTGTACCGCATCGCGGTGTTGCCCTCGACCAGCGGGCACTCCTCGACGACGTAGTCCAGGCCCTTGATGACGCAGTAGGCCGCCATCTCGCGCTCGCTCAGGCGGTACAGCGGCTTGACCTTGCGGGCCATCCCGTCCTTGGACGGCAGCGCCGGTGACTGGCGGGCCATGAACGGCGTCTGCCAGCGCAGCACGTTGCCCAGCAGCTGGGAGGCCTCGTCGTCCAGGTTGTGCCCGGTCGCCATCACGTCGTAGCCGTGCTGCAGGGCGACCTTGTTGAACACATACCGCTTGGACAGCCCGCACGTGCCGCAGGCCGCGCGACCGGCCCCGCCCTTGCTGCGGTCACCGCGGCGCGGGTTGCGAACCGAGTCGGGGATGTCGAACCCGTAGTCCTCACCCAGGTCCTCCAGGTGCAAGGTGGCCCCGCGCGACGCCGCGAACGCCTCGACGGTCTTCTGGGACCGGCTGGAGTAGCCGCCGATGCCCAGCCCCAGGTACAGACCCGACGCGCGGTAGCCCATGTCCAGCAGGATGTCCCACAGGGCCAGTGAGTCCTTGCCCCCGCTGACGGCCACCAGGATCCGGTCGTCGTAGCCCAGCATTTCGTACTTGTCGATGGCCACCCGCACCTGCTGGCGGATGTGGTCGACGAAGCAGTCACCGCAGTACCGGCTGCGGTGCCGTGCCAGGTCGATGACGGCCATCGCCTCCTTGCAGTGCAGGCAGCGGCCGCCGCCACCGGCCCCGCCGGAGATGACGGGTCGGATCTCGACCTGCGCATCGTCGTCCAGGACGTGCTTGGACGTGACGAGGGTGTCCCCGTCGATGACCAGCACGGTCTCCGGGTTGATGCCGAGCTGCGCGAGCATGTCGGCCACCGGGAGTGGCCCGGCGACCTCGACGACCCGCTCTGGGTTCCTCAGACGTACCTTCATGGAGGCAGGATGGTAGTGGTAGCTGTCGACCTCAGCCCGTCGGTGGGGTGCCCCGGTCGGCCGCGTCGGCCAGCCGCCTGCCCTGCGCAGTGGAGACCGCCGCCTCGAGGCCGCTGATGACCAGCCGGTCGTAGGCGGTCGCCTCGACCAGCTCGAGCGTCGGACGGGAGCGGTCGAGGTCCCGGCCGTCGACCAGGACCAGCACGCCGTCCCAGGCGGCCGTCGCCGCCGCTGCGGCCAGCGCGTCGGGCCAGTCGGTGCCGGCCGCCGCGACGACTGTCCGGGCGCCGGGGGTGGTCGCCGCGACCGCTGCGCTGGTCGCGTACCGGTCGGGGCCGGCCAGCCGGGTGACCGTCAGACCGGCGTCGGTCAGCGTCGTCTCGACGGCGCCGGAGACCGCCGCGGTCCCGCCGACGACCACGACGTCGGTGACCCCACCCGTCTGCAGCGCCTGCAGGGTGGCGTCGGGCAGCACGTCGGTGGTGGTCAGCAGCACGGGGGCACCGGCACCGGCGGCCGGGGCAGCGGCCGACACGGCGTCGGGCCAGTCGCGCCCCAGCACCACGTACGCGGTGGTCGAGGGCAGCTCGGCTGCGATCGCGGCCGCTGTGGTGAACCGGTCGGGTCCCGCGACCCGTCGGACGTCCAGGCCCAGCGCGGTCAGCTCATCGGCGATCCCCGTCGGCAGCACGGCCTGGCCGCCCAGCAGGACCGCCTGGGTGGCCCCCAGCCGCCGGATCTCGCGGCGGACACGGTCGTCCAGCCGGGTCGGGTCGGTCAGCAGCAGCGGCGCGCCGAGGGCCCGGGCCAGCGGCGCGCCGGCCAGGGCGTCGGGGTAGTCGCGCGCGGTCGCGACCACCACGGTGTCGCCGGCGACCACGCTGTCACGTGACAGCTCGGCGGCGGTGGCCACGCGATCGCTGCCGCCGACCCGGTCGGTGACAAGGGTCCGGTAGGGGACGGTCAGCGTGCCGGTCAGGTCGACCTGGGCGGGCCCGGTGCGGGCGAAGGTGTACATGGCCGACTGGGTGTCGACCTGGATCGACAGCGGGCTGTCCGGCGCGTAGGTGTAGGCCGCGGCGACCAACGGCTGGGACAGCGTCTGGGGCTGGTCCGACAGCGGACCGATCCGCAGCGGCGTCTCCTGGTTGTTGACCGCGGAGCCGCCGACCGGCAGCTCGCCGGCGACGGTGTCGACGAGCCGGACGAACAGGTGGGCGCCCTCGCCGGTGCCGGTGACGTCCAGGTCCAGCCGTGGCTGCCCCACCACCTCGATCTGGCGTCCGGCGGTGGCGGTGCTGGCGACGCTCGTCGTGGCCTGGAACGGGCTGCCGGGTGGTGCGGCCGTGGCGGCGATGCCGAAGCCGTTGCCGGGGACCCCCAGGCTGCTGACGGTCCCGGTCAGGGAGATGTCCAGCCGGTCGGTGGCCGGTGGCGGCCATGCGTCCGCGCGGTGCCAGTCGCCCGTGTTGGTCCGGTACTCCACCGCAGGGCCCGTGTCGACCGCCATGCCGCGCAGGTGGGCGTCGAACCAGCGCAGGATGAGGTCGTCCATGCGGGCGCGGTCGCCGGCCGGCTCGTAGAAGGTCGGGCACTGCCCGTGGGTCACCGCGCCGTCGTCGCTGCCGGCCTCCTCCAGCCCCCCGCAGAACACCACGAGCTTCGTCGGCACGTCGCGGTCCCGCAGGTCGTAGTAGGTGTCGACGGCCTCGTCGATGGTGAAGAGGGTGTCGACCGACCCCTGCAGCAGCAGGGTCGGGACGTCCAGCACGCCGTTGACGCCGTAGTCCGACAGGCTGCGCCCGGCGAAGTAGGTGGTCAGCTCCTCGTCGAAGCCGTTGTCCACCACGGCCTGCACGAGGGCGTCGAACAGCTGCGGCGGCACGGTCCCGCCCTGCGGGGCGGCCGGCCCCGTGGGGTCCAGGCCCTGCACGGTCCCGGTCGTGACGCCCAGCCCGAACAGCGCGGACTGCCACACCAGCTTCAGGACGCCCTGGGGCTGCAGCGCCCGGTTCAGGTCGTGCCAGGTGATCTCGGGGGCGATGGCGTCCACACGTCGGTCGAAGGTGGCCGTGGCCAGCTGGATCCCGCCGCCGTAGGACGGCCCCACCATCCCCAGGACCGGGTCCCCCGGACCGTCGAGGGCGATCTCGGGCTGGGTGGCGACCCAGTCGATGATGGCCTGCACGTCCTTGACCTCGAAGTCGGGGCTGTCGACCTGCACGGTCCCGCCGGACTGCCCGAACCCACGGGCGTCCCAGGTGACCACGGCGTAACCGGCGTCCTGCAGCGCCCCGAAGGTCGACGCCCTGGCCTGCGACCCCCGGTCCAGACCCCAGCCGTGCCCGCTGAGCACCACCGGGACGGGCGTCTGGGCCGTCGCACCCGGGGGCAGGTGCAGATCGGTCACGATCGGGGTGTCGTCGAAGGACACCACGACGTGCTCGCGCGGACCGGCCGCGGCCTCCTGCGCCGTTGCGGGACCCTGCAGGACAGCGGTGCCACCCGCGAGGGTCATGGCGAGCAGGACTGCGGCAGCTCTCATGGGCGTTACCGTATGACCAGGATGAGCACCGCGCGACCAGCCACACCCGAGCCCACCACCCGGTCCACCACCGTGGCCCTGAAGGAGTGGGGGGCCGCCATCCACGCGTTGCTGGACGGCCGTCAGACGATCCTGCTGCGCAAGGGTGGCATCCACGAGAAGGCGTTCGTGGCGCCGGCCGACGGCGGCGGCTTCGTGCTGTTCCCCACCGTGGCCCACACCCACGCCGAGCGGACTCGCCCCGAGCATCGGGACCTGCTGCCCGCGGGTGACGCCGACGCCGACGACGACCGGGTCGTCGTCCGTGCGGGCATCCACGTGGTCGGCACCGTCGAGGTCGCCCGACCCGACCGCCTGGTCGAGCTCGAGGACCTCCACATCTGGACCGACGAGTCCATCCAGCGGGACCGTGTGCAGTTCCGTCCCGTCAAGCCCCTGCAGGTGATGGTCGTGTCGGCCGTCGCGCTGCCCGAGCCGGTCACGCTGCCACGGATCGAGGCCTACGGGGGCTGCATGTCGTGGCTGGACGTCGAGATGTCGTGGGACGGGTCGGGCCGACAGGTCCACGGGACGGACCGGTTGGCCGCGGACCTGGAGCGCGTGCGCAGCACCGTCGCCTGACCCTGCGTCAGCATCGCGTCATCTTCCGACACCACCCCGGTGGTGGGGATACCATCGGGGACCGACCGGTCTGGTCCCACAGGGACCTCCGCGGACCCCGGTGAACCCCTGATGAGCCTGACCTCCTACCTCCCCTCGCCCCGACGCGCCCGCCCCGGCATCGCCGTCGGCTCCATCGCGCTCGCCGTCCTGGCGGTGCTCGGCACCACACCCGTCGACCGGATCGGGACGCCCCGCCCCGACCCGGTGGTCATCAGCGCCGAGGGTGGCGTGACGTTCGCCGACCTGTTCGAGCAGATGCGCGACCCCGAGACGTCCGGCGAGGGCCGCAGCGCCGTCGCCGTCGCCTCGACGCCCCCACAGGCACCCGCCCCCGACGGTGCCCCTCCGGCCCCGGCGCCACCCCCCGTGGCCCCCGAGGTCGTCCCCGTCCGGCCGGCGCTGCTGGTGCGTGGCGCGGACACGGCCGCCGTGGCCCAGATGGGTGCGGTCCCCGGCGTCGCCGCCGTCGCAGGCGCCGTGACCGGTGAGGTCACCGTCGAGGCCCCCGGCGGGCCGCAGGTCATCAGCGTCGCCGCCGTCGACCCGGTCGCCTTCAGGCCGCTGACCCCCGAGGTCACCGCCGCCGAGGTCGGGGTGTGGGAGCGGATCGCCGCCGGCGACGCCGTGTTCACCCACGACGCCGGCAACCGCCTGGCCGTCCCGCTGGGCAGCACCGTGACCGCAGGTGCCGGCAGCGTCGCCGACGCAGCCCCGGCCGTGCCGGATCTGGCGGGCACCGTCCCGGCGACCGCCGACGGTGGGGCGCCGCTGCGGATCGGCGCGCTGGCCTCCAACGGCATCCCGCCGGTGGCAGACGCTCTGGTGTCGATGGACACCGGGGCCGCCCTGGGGCTGACGGGCACCGGCGACGTGTACGTCGGTCTGGCCGACGGTGCTGACGTCGAGGCGGTCCGCCGCGCCCTTGAGCCCCTGGGCGAGGTCGAGGAGATCCGGCCACCCGAGACGCAGACCAACACCTTCGGGGCGTTCCTCGTCGGAGCCGAGGCCCGCAGCTTCTTCGAGCCGTTCGACTACATCGACCACGGCGACGGCCTGATCACGATCGAGGAGGGCTGGGTGCGGCGCAACATCGCCTCGACGACCCAGATCCCCCTGCTGAACGGCACGGTCACCTGCCACCGGCAGATGCTGAAGCAGCTGTACGCCGCCATGAGCGAGGTCGAGGCCGCCGGCCTGGGCCCGATGATCGACCCCAGCCAGTACGGCGGCTGCTGGGTGGCACGGCACATCGACTTCAACCCCTCCAAGCCGATCTCGATGCACGGCTGGGGCCTGGCCGTGGACCTGAACGTGTCGACCAACCAGCTGGGCGCCCGGCCGACGATGGACCCGCGGATCGTTGAGATCTTCGACCGCTGGGGCTTCGTCTGGGGCGGTCGCTGGTCGCGTCCTGACGGCATGCACTTCGAGATCGGCGCCGTGGTCGACGTCGCCGTCCCCGACGGCTTCTTCCGCTGATCCTCCGAAGTTGTCCGCAAGGTGGATGCACCGTGCGGCAGCGGCTACACTCCCCGTCCCTGTCGGCGTGGCGGAATTGGTAGACGCGTACGGTTGAGGGCCGTATGTCTTCGGACGTGGAGGTTCAAGTCCTCTCGCCGACACA
>JBFKGB010000115.1:0-9403 GCA_041633535.1 Euzebya sp.
CTCGAGCAGCACGCCGACTCCGTGACCGTGGGGCTCGACGACGGCACCGAGGTCAGCGCCGGCGCCGTCATCGTCACCGCCGGCATCGGGAAGTTCAGCCCGCGGCCGCTCCCCGCCGGCGAGGGCTGGCTCGGCCGGGGGCTGGAGTTCTTCGTGCCCAGCTTCGCGCCGTACGCCGGCAAGGACGTGGTCATCGTCGGCGGCGGGGACAGCGCGTTCGACTGGGCGCTCAACCTCGTCGGCATCGCGCGATCGCTCACCCTGATCCATCGTCGGGATCGGTTCCGCGCCCACGAGCACACGGTGCAGCAGGTGATGGACTCGCCAGACATCGAGGTGCTCACCTTCACCGAGGTCTCCAAGATCCACGGCAACGAGCGGATCGAGTCCGTCGACATCTTCGACAACCGCACCGACGAGCAGCGGACGATCCAGTGCCAGGCCGTCGTGGCCGCGCTGGGCTTCACCGCCGACCTGGGCCCGCTGAAGAAGTGGGGGCTCGAGCAGCACAAGCGTCAGATCGTCGTCGACACCTCCATGCGCACGAACCTGCACCGCGTCTTCGCCGCCGGTGACATCACCACCTACGAGGGCAAGGTCAAGCTGATCAGCGTCGGGTTCGGCGAGGCCGCGACGGCCGTCAACAACGCCGTGCCCTACATCGACCCCGACCAGGGCGTCTTCCCCGGTCACTCCTCGGAACACTCCAAGGAGTAACCGACAAGTCACCAGAAATCCTCAAGTCAGCCCGGTTGTTACCGTTCCTAACAGT
This sequence comes from Euzebya sp., assembly GCA_041633535.1. GTDB lineage: Bacteria > Actinomycetota > Nitriliruptoria > Euzebyales > Euzebyaceae > Euzebya. The sequence goes on from JBFKGB010000115.1 coordinate 773, forward strand.
AGGAACAGACTTGACAACCGGAGGTGAGCGAAGTGATCAGGATCCCGCGTCTTGCCGGGGGGGCGGTCACCACGCTCCTCGCCGGTGCTGCAGTCGGTGTCCCGGGCACGCTGGGTCTGGTCCTGAACAGCCAGATCCAGCGGGCCCGCCGCAACGACTTCCTGCCGCGACCCGACTACGTGGTGGACCTGCTGGTCGACCCGCCCTGGGCCGACGGCGAGCCGCTGCGGGTGGCCTTCCTCGGAGACTCGCTGGTGGAGGGGGTGGGAGCGCCCCGCATGGGACAGTCCCTCCCCGCCCAGACCGCCTACCGTCTGGCCGCCCACCTTGGCCGTCCGGTCCGGATGCGTGGTCTGGGGGTCGCCTCCAGCAGGATCGAGCACGTCATCGCCGAGCAGGTGCCACAGCTGACGGATGAGTTCGACCTGGTCATCGTCCTGGTCGGCGCCAACGACGCCACGCACGCCACGCCACCGTGGGACTTCGCACGCCAGGTCGAGGTGCTGGCCGACCGGGCACACGAGCGCACCGGCGGCGCACCGGTGGTGTTCACCGGCCTGCCGGAGCTCGAGACCGCCCCGCTGCTGGGCTGGCCGCTGCGCGAGATCGCCGGCGCGGTGGGCGACACCCTCCACAGCATCCAGAGGCGTCTGGCGCTGCGCCTGCCCCACGCCCGCTACATCGACGTACGGTGCGAGGTCGGTCCCACCGTGCGCCGCCGCGGACGCGAGCTGTTCGCCGAGGACCACTACCACCCCAACCCCGTCGGCTACGCGCTGATGGCCGAGGGCGTCGCCCGGGCCCTCACCGAGCTGCTGCGCGAGGAGCACGCGGCGGCCGCCGACGAGTCCACGGTCGAGCAGCTGGACGCCGCACGCCGCCGGCCCGCGGTGTCCCCGGCACAGGACCAGTCGCAGGATCAGGCTGCCTGATCCACATCCACCATGGTGGATACGGCTCAGCGGGTCGGTGGGGGGACCGCAGGTGCCTTGCGGCGTCGCGCCGCTGCATCCGCGGCCAGCTCCTCGGCCCGCTTGACGACACCCTCCAGCGCCTGACGGCTGGTGTCGGCGGCGGCCGTCGCCGCCTCCAGACGGGCCGTCACCGCGGACAGCTCGGCGATCAGCTCGGCGGCGCGGCGGGCACCGGCGTCCAGGCCGCGAGCCACGTCGGCGGCGACGTCCACGGCCTCCTGCTGCTCCTCCCGCAGGCTGACCGTCCCCGCACCGACCATCTCAGCAGCGGCGGACACGGTGGACTCCAGCCGTGCCACGACCTCCTCACGGCGGATCGTCTCGGCGTCCCGCTGTGCCATCAGCGCCTCGATGCGCGCGATCGTGACGGCAAGGCCCGCCTGCTGCTCGGCGACACGGTCGGTCTCGCCGGTCAGCGGCCGCAACCCGCGGCTGACCTCGTCCGACAGCCGCTTCTCAGAGGCGTCCAGCAGCTCCTCGATCCGGGTGCGGCCGGCCTCGGCGGCCTCCTCGATCTGGGAGGACGCGGCCCTGGACGCCGACGCCAGGTCGTCGGTCAACGTCTCGACGGTCTGCTGGATCGTCCGGTTGGCCCACGCGATGGTGGTGACCAGGGTCTGCATGTCCCCGGCCGTGCGGTCCCCGATCGCCTGGGCCGCAGCGTCCACGGTCATGCCCAGCCGCTCGGTCAGGCCGTCGGCGGCCTTGATCAGCCGGACCGCGGACTCATCGGTCAGGCTGGCGACCCGGTCCGCGACCTGGACCATCGTCTCGGCCGCGGCGGTCGTCTGCGTGCCGCTGGCCGCCACCTGCTGCGTGACGGACTCGACGGCCGTCATCATCGTCTCCATCGACGAGGCGTTGCTGGTGATCGACTCCGTCACCGCCTCGAGGGCCGCCATGATCTGGGTGCGGGCGGTGTCGGCGGACCCGACGGTCCGCTCCTGCGCGGTCTGCACCGCGTCACGCACCCCGCCGACCAACCGGTCGACGTCCCGGGCCAGGCGCGACGCGGCGTCGCTGGCGACCACCTTCATGGCGCTGGCCGCCTCATCCAGCACCGCGTCGATACGCGTCGACGCACCGGCGATGCGCCGGTCGACCTCACCGGTGGTCGCCCCGAGGGACTGCATCGACTCGGCCGCCGCCGTCGCGGCACGGCCGGCGACGTCGGTGGAGGTCAGGAGCCGCTCGACATGGCGGGTGACGGCGTCGGACAGCCGGCCCTCGGCCTGCTCGGCGATGCCCTCGGCCCGGCCGACGGAGGCCTGGGCCTCGGCCACACCCTCCTGCATCGCGGCTGCGACCGTGCCCGCCGCCGCGTTCAGCCGGTCCACCGCGCTGGTCACGTCGAAGCGCAGCCGCTCCACCGCGTTGCCGACCGTGTCGGAGAGGTCCTCGCTGGCCCTGCGGGCCGCCGTCGTGTGCCCGGTGACGTCGGCCGTGGCCGTCTCGACGACCTGCTGCAGCTGCCGTGTCACCGTGGTGATCCGCTCGACCAGCGTGTCGGCCGCCTCGCGCGTGGCGGACCGCACCGCGTCGCCCATCCCGTCGGCGGCCTCGCGGGTGGTGGTGGTCAGGTCCTCACCCAGGGTCTGGACGGCCGCGTGGATCGGCCCCTCGACCTGGCTGAAGACGGTCTGCACCTGCGCGTGGGACAGCTGCACCACGATGGCCGCGACGTCCTCACGGGTGTCGCTCAGCGCCTGGGTGACCGACGCGGCGACGGCGGAGGTGATCAGCTCGGCGCTGTCTCCGAATGCCTCCGCGATCTGGCTGCGGGCGCCGGACACGTCGGTGGACAGCTGGGCGGTCATGTCCTCCGCAGCGGTGCGGTACACCTCCGAGGCGACCTCCAGGCGGTCCACCAGCCGTTCGGCGACGGCCTCAAGCGCCTGCGCGGCGGCGTCGCGCTGGGCCTGGAAGGCCGGCAGGTCGGCGTCGATCAGTGCCTGCACCCGGTCGGTCAGGACCTGGGTGGCCTGTCCGACGTGGGTGGCTGAGGCGGCCAGGGCCTCCCCCACCTGCTGCGCCTGCGCGGTGACCGTGGCCTGCAGCTGCTGCACCGTCGCGGCCGATGACTCGCTGACGGCGGTCGCGTGGTTCAGCGACGTGGTCTGGAACTGCAGCTCCAGCCGGTCCGCGATGGCGCGCACCGCCTGGTCGAACTGCGTCAGGCTGGCACCGGTGGCCTTCGCCAGCTCGGCCGTGGTCGTCTGCACCTGCTCGACCAGCACCTCCGACGCGGCGAGCAGGCGGTCGACCTCGGGCGTGCCCTGGGGGTCCTCAGCGGTCATGGACGGCCCTACACCGACCCGGAGAACGTGTCGCAGGTGTTGGGGTCACCGGACTCGAACCCGGTCGTGAACCAGCGGACCCGCTGCTCGGAGGAGCCGTGGGTCCACGTCTCGGTGTTGACCGGCACCCCGGCGCTGGACTGGATGGCGTCGTCGCCCACTGCGGCGGCCGCGCCCAGCCCCTCCTCGATGTCTCCGGGCTCCAGCAGGTCGTCGCCGTAGGCGGAGTACGCCCAGACGCCCGACAGGCAGTCGGCCTGCAGCTCCAGCCGCACGGACAGGTCGTTGGCCCCCGACGGGTCGGCCTGCTGCTCGGTGCGGACCTGGCTCGAGATCCCCAGCACGTTCTGCACGTGGTGGGCGATCTCGTGGGCGATCACGTAGGCCTGCGCGAAGTCACCCGGCGCGCCGAAGCGGGTGGCCAGGTCGTCGAAGAACGTCAGGTCGATGTAGACCTTCTCGTCCGCCGGGCAGTAGAACGGGCCGGAGGCGGCCGAGCCGAAGCCGCAGCCGGTCGTGTCGGTGCCCTGGGTGTACAGCACCAGCTGCGCGCGCTCGTAGGTGCGGTCGGTCGCGCGGAACTGCTGGGTCCAGAAGTCCTGCACGTCGTCCAGGACGAAGGAGATGAACTCGTCCTGCTCGCTGGTGGCCGCACCCCCGGTCTGGATGCTCTCGTCCGGTGCGGCGGGCTGGGCCACCTGGCTGCCCAGCTGGCCGAGCACCGAGCCCAGGTCACCGCCCCCGCCGCCACCGAGGACCTGGGTCAGCACGAACAGCAGGATCGCGCCGATGCTGAGCCCGCCGCCGCCCAGTGCCACGCCGGACCGACGTGACCCGCTGCGACCGCGGCGGTCCTCGATGTCGTCCGACAGCTTGCCGGTGCGCTGGAACCGCATGGTGCGTGTCCTTCCTGTGACCTGGTGGTGGCGTCCGGGGCGGTCCCCGGGTGCCGGGGAAGCCTACCGGCGACCGGCTTGGACCTGATGCTGCTGCGACACATGCAGGTCCTGTGCGAGAGTGCGCGGCATGGACGAGTCGACCATCACCGTGCCCACCGCCGACGGGCTGGAGCTGCAGACCTGGGTGTGGGCGCCGTCGGGGACGCCACGGGCGGTCGTGCAGGTGCAGCACGGGCTGGCCGAGCACGCCGCGCGCTACCGGCGGTTCGCCGAGGCCCTGACCGATGCCGGCTACCTGGTGGTGGCGCCGGATGGCCGTGGGTCGGGTCGGACCGCCGCGGGTTCGTACGGCAGCTGGGGTCAGGAGGGCTGGCCGGGCTGGGTCGATGACGTGGGGCGCGTCAGCCAGCGGATCCGGACCGGGCACCCCGGGCTGCCCTTGGCGATCATCGGGCACAGCATGGGGTCCTTCGCGACGCAGCAGCACCTGCTGGAGCACGCTGCGGAGGTCGACGCCGTCGTGCTGTCCGGCAGCACCGAGGTCGGCTGGCTGATCCCGGTGCTGGACGCCGACGAGCCGGCGGACCTGAGCGCGTTCAACGAGCCCTTCGAGCACCGGACCGGCTTCGAGTGGCTGAGCCGTGACGAGGCGGAGGTCGACGCCTACGTGGCCGACCCGGCGTGCGGCTGGTCCGCTCCCCCGCTGCCCGGGATCGGGACGCTCGTCGCTGCCGCGGACCCCGACCGGATCGCGGCGGTGCGGGACGACCTGCCCCTGCTGATCGTGTCGGGGGACGCCGACCCGCTGGCGCAGGGCGGGGTGACCGTCGAGCTGCTGGCGCAGCGCTACCGCGACGCCGGGCTCAGCGACGTCGAGGTCCACCTGTACTCGGGCGCACGCCACGAGGTGCTGAACGAGACCAACCGCGAGGAGGTCACCGCCGACATCCTCGCCTTCCTGGACCGCACCGTCGGGGCGTCGTAGCGGCAGGGGCGGCGCTCCCACGCCGACACATCGTTGACGGTGCGTTGAGACAGGTGCCTCGTGCACCGAAACGCTTCGCTCACTCCAGAGGGTCGACGTCGGCGTGTCCGCCGGATCGAGTCCGGTTGGTCGAGCACGGCAGCCGCCGAGTCGAGGGACTTCTCCCGCCAGACCGCGTCCAGGTGGCATTGCTACACGGCCGAGGGGCTGGCCGGCGGCCTCGCCCGCCCGCACAGCTGCCCTGGGTCGCACCTCACACCGACAGGCGCACTGGATGGCCGGGCTGCGACTGCGCACGCACCTCGGTCCAGCCCGCGTGTGCGGGCTGACCGGCCTACCGCCATCCACCGGGACCCTTCAGCGCTACCGCATCCCCAGACCCCCAGACCTGGACCTGGCCACTGGCCGGATCACCCGGATCATCACCGACCGGCCGGGCGAACAGGTCCACGTCGACGTCGAGGGGCTGGCGCGCATCCCTGACGGTGGCGGGCACTGCACTCCGGGCCGGGCCCACGCCCCTCCCGCTCGCAAACGGGCTACGACCACCTGCACGTCGCCACCGATGCCTGCGCACGGCTGGTCCACGTGGAGTCCCGCCGGCCCGGACGGAGTCAGCGCCTGCACGTCGCCATCGATGCCTGCGCACGGCTGGTCCACGCGGAGTCCGCCAGCCCCGACGAGCCTGCACGGCCCTCCTGACAGGGCGCCATCGGCTGGTTCACCGACCGCGGCATCACAACCGAACGGGTCCTGACCAGCGACGGCTGCCGCTCCCACCTGTGGCGCGACTGGTGCGACGACTTGGGCATCCGTCACACCCGACCGCGGACATCGGAGACCACCGGCAAGGCCGAGCGGTCAGCCACACGCTCGCCCAGGGATGGGCCTACTCCCCGCTGTTGACTCAGATGCTGGCGTGCCGCCATCCGTGACCACTGGTTGCACGGGCACAGCCATCACCGCCGCCCGTCGCCACCACGCCGCCATCACCGCCGCCACACCGCCATCGGCGGTCCACCCGCCGCAACCGTCGCCAACCTCGCTGGACACACCAGCTTGAAGGCATAGGCACGAGGACGGGCCGCGTGGTGGACGCGGCTGCCGTCTTGTCGGGTTGTGCGTGGTCAGGCCTTCCGGAGGGTGGTGTGCCAGGGCAGGGTGGTGATGGTCCGGTCGCCGCGGGTCCAGGTGAGCCGGCCGTCGGTGGGGTCGAGGTGTCCGGTCCAGCCGTGGCGGTGGATGATGCGGTGGTGGCCGCGGGGTGAGACGTGGGCCATCCGGTTGGGATCGTGCACCCGCTGATGGTTGCCGTCGTCGGGTGGGGCGTCGGGTGGGTCGTCGGTGTGGTCGTGCGGGGTGAGGTGGTGCAGGTCGGACAGGCTGGTGGGGGTGCGGCCGGCGGGGTCGCGGGCGCCCATGTCGCGGGCCTGGCAGGCCAGCCGGGTGTCAGCGGGGATGTCGGGGGCGTGCAGCTTGCGCGTGACCATCAACGGGCGGGCGCCGTGGAACAGGACCGCCTTGATGTCGGCGTCGGCGGCCAGGCCGTCGGTCAGGCGGGCTGAGAGGGTGGGCAGCCAGCCGGGCACGGCGATGTCGAGCATCCCGGAGGCGCTGGTGGTGATGCGGTCAAGCGGGACGTGCACGACCATCAACGGCTTCGCCTTGACCGTCCGCCCACCACAGCACCGCCCACCGCCAGTGTCAGCAGCACCACCCTGATCGGTCATGGCGGCCGCGGCGGTACCGGTCATGGCGGCCGCGGCGGTACCGGTCATGGCGGCCGTGCCGGTGGTGTTGCCGCAGTCATGGCTGTCAGGAGGTCGTGGGGTGCGGGCGGCAGGGCCGGTCTGGGTGCCCGTGGTGCGGCAGGTGTGGCCGTCCAGGCTGTCAGCGAGCAGACCGACCAGGGCACGGGCACGCCGTCGTGCCCGTGACACCCGCCGGTTCCGCCGCCCTGTGCGATCACCCGGCCGGCTGCCCAGGCCGGCAGCCTGGTCGGCGGCGGCCCGGCGGTCCATCGCAGCGATGGCGATGGCGGTGTCGGGGACGTCAAGCTCGCCATACACCCGGGACCGGCCGAACAGGCCCATCTGGACGGACAGGAACGACTCGCGGCCCGCCTGCTCCTCCTGCCGTTCGGTCTGCTCAGGCCCGGCAAGGTCACCGATGGCCTCAGCGATCATCCAGTCCCACCGGTCGGCATCGGTCAACGCGACCAGGTCCGCAGACGCCCCGATCCGGTCGTCCAGGGCGACCCGGACCTCTCGGCCGTACCGGCGGACCTGTGCGACCAGGGCGCGGACCTGTGACCAGGAGATCTGCCGGTCCGTCCACAGCCGCATGGTGGCGGGCATCACGGCCAGGACGTCGGTGGCGTCAAGCAGCATCGCCCGCTCCGCCATGGTGAAGGAGTGCGCCACCGCCAGATGCACATCCACCGGCAGCCCTTCCAACGACTCGATGACGCCGGCGCGGACCAGCCGGCCCAGCGTCTGCACCACCGCGACCTCGGCGTCATGACGTGCGTGGGCGGCAGCGGTGAACGCGTGCAGCAGGTCCACCCCATCAGTCAACGTCGGCGGCCCGTCCCGCCCCGTCCCGGCCCTCACATCGGTGTCCATCGGCCCCTCCGCGTCATCGAACGTGTGTCCCAATGATACGGACAGGGTGTGACATCCAGAACCGCACGGCGTCGACTCCGCAGATGGGGTGGGCGCAAGGTCCAGGGCCTGACGATGTCGCGATGGGGACCCGGCCGCCGGGGGGTCACCGACAGACCTGCTGGTCCTGGTTGCTGACGGACCTGCTGGTCCTGGGTGGTGATGAGCGGCTGGTCCTGGGTGGTGATGAGCGGCTGGTCCTGGGTGGTGATGGGCCGCTGGTCCTGGGTGGTGATGGGCCGCTGGTCCTGGGTGCCGGTGAGCGGCTCGTCCCGGCTGCGTCGGGCCTCTCCGAGCGGTGCTGGAGGGTCACGTGACTCACCGAGGTCTGCAGCCGGGAACGCCGTGGGTGCCGTGCCCGTGCCCGGCACGCAGGAAGCCGCTTGTGTTGGACGGAACGGGAGCGTGCGTACGGTCGGCATCGAGGGCACCGGCACCCGCAGGGCCAGGAGATCGCGCTACCTGGCCGTGGCTGGCGCTCGGGTTGGTGGGGCGGGTCGGCCCGGCCGCATGATGCGTCGGCAGCACGGCTGGTCTGACCGGCGGCTGCCGTTGCTGCGTCGAGTTGGTGGTGCCGTGGCTGCCTTCGGTCCGGTGGCTGCCGTGGCTGCGTTCGGTCCGGTGGCTGCCGTGGCTGCCTTCAGTCGGTGGAAGGTGCGACCGCATCGACCTGGTGAGTGCAGAGGCCGCCGCCGAGGTCATGCCGGTGGGTCGGGCTCGATGGGCCCCACGAGGTCGACGACCGCATCCGGACAGGGAACCAGATCTGCCCGATCGCGAGGCCACCTGCCGTCATCGGCACGCCGGTCACAC
>JBFKGB010000116.1:0-9387 GCA_041633535.1 Euzebya sp.
GGAACTTGCGGACCGCCAGTGGGTCGGTGCGGGCGTACTGCCGCAGGGACCAGCCGATGGCCTTGCGGATGAAGAAGTCCTTGTCCTCGGACCGCTGCAGGCAGTAGGTGAAGAGCCGCTCGGCGTCGGTCTCCTCCTTGGCGGCCAGCTGGAACAGCAGCGCCGTCCGGGCCACCCACAGGTTGTCGGCGGTGATCCAGGAGTCCATGACCTCGACGGTCCCCTGCGCCCGCACGAACGGGCCGATCACCCCGCCCGCCAGGACGTCGACGGTGTCCCACCACGACCGGGTGACGACCAGCTCGCGGGCGACCTCCATGAACCCGGGGTCCAGCCGGCGGTAGTGCTTGCGCAGGTAGTCCACGGCGAAGTACTGGAACTCGCGCTCGGGCCGGCTCCAGCAGTCCCGGGCCACCTTGACCAGGTAGTGGTGCACCGGTCGTCCGGGCCCGCGGGCGGCGACCTCGCGGTCCAGGACCCGACGGTCCTTGGCCGGGATCCCGTGGAACGCGAACTGGTCGCGCATGTAGGCCGACATCTGCTCGGCACGGGCGGGATCGGCGTGGCTGCTGTAGGACTCCGCCAGCGCAGCCACTAGCTCTGCAGGACTCATGGTCGGGGCACGGTACCGCGTCTGCGCACCGGCCGGTGGGCGGGTTGGGGCACACTGGCCCGGCCACATGCCACTCCCGAACCACCTCCTCATCATGCGTCATGCCGACGCCGAGGCCCACGCCGCCGACGGGCAGGACGTCTCGCGCGAGCTGACCGGACGTGGTCTGCAGCAGGCCGCGGAACGGCGGCAGGTCGTCATCGACGCTGCCCCACAGCTGGTGCTGTGCTCGGCTGCCACGCGCGCCGTGCAGACGCTGGCGGGCATGGGTCCCCTCGACACCGAGGTCGTGGTCGAGGACCGCCTGTACACCGCATCGACCACCTCGCTGCTGCTGCGGCTCGGCGAGCTGCCGGACGCCGTCAGCCGTGTCCTGGTGCTGGGGCACCTGCCGACCGTGGGCGCCGTCGTCAACGCGCTGCTGCCGGACGGGTTGCAGCGCGTCGCCTACAGCCCCTCCGCCATCGCCCACCTGGAGCTGCCGGACCCGTGGGCGGCGCTGCAGCCGGCGTCGGCACGCCTGCTGGCCTGGCACCCCTGATCCCGCCCGGCCGGACGGCTGCCGCGGGCCGGGGACGGGACTAGCGTCCGCCACATGCACACACCCTCGGGCCTTCGCGGCCCTGCCACCCCGCTGTTCGTGGCCCTCTGCCTGACCCTCGCTGGCTGTGGCACGCAGCAGACCGGGACGGTGGGTGACGTCGAGCCGTCCCCGACCGTCACCGCCACCGACGACGCGGTCGAGCCGCAGGAGGCCGCGCCCGCCCCTCGGCCCACGGCAGGTACGACCGAGGTGCAGCCCAACCCGACTAATGAGCCCACCGCGCTGCCGCCGGGCTACGGTCCGGACGGCAACGAGGAGGAGGAGTACGGCGAGGGGTACGACGCCGAGGGCTTCGGGCCCGACGGCAACGAGGAGGAGCTGTACGGCGAGGGCATCGACGCCGACGACACCGATGCGCAGAGGGCCGAACCGGTCACCGAGTGAGGTTCGGCCGGCGCAGAGGGTGTACGTAGCCGGCCGGCGCCACGGTGCGCACACCACCCTGATCAGTTGTGTCCATTTGCACCCGTGGGCCCCGCGTGCGACTCGGGAGGCCCCTACCGTGCGTCATGTCGCGGCAGTCGCGACGAGGCGCAGCCGGAGGTGACACCGCCCCCGTGTCGGGCCTCGCAGTCAGCACGGAAGGTGCCCCCAATGCGTCATCTGCTCATCCTGCTCAGCGCACTTGCCCTGTTCCTCACCGGCTGTGGAGGGGTGGACGAGACCAGCAGCGCCGGGGTCGTCGAGGACGACGCCGGCCCGGACACCGAGGCCGAGGAGTCGTCGGACGACGACGTGTCGGAGGAGGTCGATCTTGTCGTCGACGTGGCGGACCTCCCCGTGTTCTGCGATGCGCTGGACCAGGCCACCGATGTGTTCCTGGCACGGGACATCGTCGACGCCGACGCCTACGAGCTGTTGCTGGAGCACCGATCGGTCCTCGAGCGCCAGGTCGGGGCGGGCCATCCCGACCTGGTCCAGGCGCTGGACGTCGCGGTGGACGCCGACAACCTCCTCGACACACCGGTCGAGACCGAGGCGGAGTTCAACGAGGCCGTGTCGTTGACCCTTGACTACTTCAACGCCAGCTGTGCCGGGGTCGACTTCCAGGGCGCCTCTGCCGCCGCGACGGACCCGGACACCATCGGTGCGGATGGGCAGGAGGACGAGGTGTACGAGGCGGAGTGTCCTGCGCCTGAGGTGCTGGAGGCCAACGGCGCCGTGTGCGACGAGCACGGGACGATCAGCTATCCGGAGATGCCGGACCCGGGTGCGTTCGGTGCGGATGGGCAGGAGGACGAGGTGTACGAGGCGGAGTGTCCTGCGCCTGAGGTGCTGGAGGCCAACGGGGCCACATGCGACGAGTACGGCACCATCTCCTACGACCAGCAGGAGGATGACCCGGGCGGTGACGGGTACGTCTACGAGGAGGGCTACGACGAGCCGGACCCCTCCGCCTTCGGAGGCGACGGCCAGGAGGACTGACCGGGTGAGGGGCTGCCGCTGACGGCGTCCGCCGCGGCCGCGTTCGCCCGGGTCAGCTGGTCGGCGACGGACGCGCCGTCCAGCCGGGCGGCCAGCAGGCCCGCGGTGAAGGCGTCGCCCGCCCCGACGGGGTCGGCCACACCTCCCTCGGGCACCGGCACGGCCGGTCGGCGCACCACCCGGTCACCGTCGGTCCAGACCGCACCCTGCGCGCCGCACGTGACCACGACCTCGCCCAGCCGGTCCGCCAGCGCGACGGCGGCCGCCACCGGGTCGGTGTGGCCGGTCAGCACCGCCGCCTCGTCGACGTTGGGCGTCAGCAGCGTCCCCGGCGGCAGCCACGACAGGAACCGTGCCGCACCCACCGCCCGCAGCGGTCCGGCCGAGGCAGGGTCCACGCTGACCGACAGGCCCGCCGCGGCCGCGGCTGCCAGCGCCGCGCGGCCCGCCCCCCGTGACGCCGATGCCAGCAGCGTGTAGCCGCTGAGGTGCAGGTGGGTCGCCCCGTCCAGCCAGCCGTCGACCAGGTCGGCGACGCCCAGCAGCCCGGATGCGCCCCGGTCGGTGAACATGTCGCGCTCGTCCGCCCCGACCAGGGCCATGACGGTCCCGGTGGCCACCGCGGGGTCGACGGTCAGGCGCGTGCGGACACCCCGGTCGGTCAGCGCCGCCTGCAGCCCCCGTCCGGCGACGTCGTCACCGATGCGGCCGACCAGCCTGACGGGGGTGCCCAGGTCGGCAAGCGCCACCGCGGTGTTGGCGGCGGCCCCGCCCTGCCGCCAGGTGATCGTGGCGGGGGTGTCGCTGCCAGGTGCGACCGGCCCGGTCGGGCGCACCACGACGTCGACCAGGACGTCGCCGACCACGACGACCAGCGGCACGTCAGTCCCGCGCGGTGCGACCCGCCAGCGACACGGCGATGTCGGCCGCCAGCGCGGCGTTGCGCTCGACCACGCGGATGTTGACGCGCAGGCTCTCGCCCCGGGTCGTGGCGTGGAAGTGCTCCAGCAGGAACGGCGTGACGTCCTTGCCGGTGATGCGGCGGGACTGCAGCATCGCCAGGCCCGAGTGCAGGACCCGGTCGTGCAGCGTCGGGTCCAGCTGCTCGTCCTTCGGGATGGGGTTGGCCACCACCAGCGCGCGGTCGCGGAGGACCAGCTGGTCCATCGCCTCGACCACGCCGGCGACCTCCTTGGCCGTCGAGGCCGACCAGTCCAGCGGCTGCCCGGAGCTGTGCAGGTAGAAGCCCGGGAACATGTCGGTGCCGTAGCCCAGGACCGGCACGCCGAGTGACTCCAGCCGCTCGAGCGTCGCGGCGACGTCCAGGATCGACTTGACCCCGGCGCACACGACCACCATGCGGGTCCGGGCCAGCGCCGAGAGGTCGGCGGACTCGTCCCAGCTGTCACGGGCCTCGCGGTGCACGCCGCCCAGGCCGCCGGTGGCGAACACGTCGATGCCCGCGAGGGCCGCCAGGTGCGCGGTCGAGGCCACCGTCGTCGCACCGGTCGCCCCGGTCGCCATCGACGGCGCCAGGTCACGGATGCTGAGCTTCAGGACCTCCTCGTCGGTGGCGATGCGCTCGAGGGCCGCGTCGTCCAGCCCGATGCGCGGCTGCCCGTCGACGACCGCGATGGTCGCGGGGACGGCCCCGACGTGGCGGACGGTCTCCTCGAGGTCCCGGGCGACCTGCAGGTTCTGCCCGCGCGGCAGGCCGTGGGCGATCAGGGTCGACTCGAGGGCGACGACACCCCGCCCCTCGGACAGGGCGGTCGCGACCTCGTCGTGGATCAGCGGGGGCTGGAGGGTCATCGTGCGGGTTCTCCCAGGATCTGTGCGCCGGCGTCACGCATCCGCTGCAGCGCGGCGGCGGTGTCACCCGCCTGCAGCTCGACCGCGGCGGTGGCGTCGGCCAGCAGCGTCACCTCGAAGCCGAGGCGGCGAGCATCCGCCACGGTAGCGGCTACGCAGACGTCGGTGGCGATCCCCGCCACGACGACGTGGCTGACGTCCCGGTCGCGGAGCAGCTGCTCCAGCGCCGTCGCGGCCTCCTCGCCCGACTCGGGATCGCGCACGCTGAACCCGGAGTAGCCGTCCTGCCCGTCCACGCCCTTGCGCACGACCGGGCCCACGACCGGCAGCGCCGGATGGAACGCCGACCCCCAGGTGTCGCCGACGCAGTGGACCGGCCACACACCGCCGTCGGTGTCGAAGTGGGGCGTGCGGGCGGGGTGCCAGTCCGCGGTGTAGAGGACGGGGACACCTGCCTCCTCGGCCGCCAGCACCTCCTCCACGACGCGGGCGACCGCCCGCTCGGCGCCCTGCACGAACAGGGACCCCTCGGGGTCGGTGAAGTCGTTCTGGACGTCCACGACCACCAGGGCGGTCCCGTCGGTGTACTCCATCGCCTGCTCCTCTACCGCAGCTTGCCGACCCCACCCATCAGCAGGCGCTTGGCGCCGCGGGGCAGGCTGTTGGTGACCGAGGCGGCAGCCTTCCACGCCGCACCCGGGACGACGACCGCCTTGTTCTCCGCGATGCCCTCCAGGCTCTCACGGACGACGGTGTCGGGGCTCAGCTTCAGGCGGGCCGGCAGCTTCGACAGGCCGGGGTCCGACGCCAGCATCGGCGTGTCGACGAAGCCCGGGCACAGCGCCTGGACGTGGACGCCGGTCTCGAGGTTCTCCAGCCGGATCGCCTCGCTGAACGTCGTCTCGAAGGCCTTGCAGGCGGCGTAGGTCGCGGCACCCGGCGTCGGCTGGTAGCCCGCCATGGAGGAGACGTTGATGATGCCGCCGTGGCCACGCGGGACCATCGCGTTCAGCGCCGCGTGGGTCAGGGTCATCATCGCCTGGATGTGGATCTGGACCTGTGACAGCTCGGTCTCGAGGTCCAGCTTCACGAACGGACCACCGTTGCCGAAGCCCGCGTTGTTGACCAGCAGGTCCACGGGCGGGTCGTTGGACAGGCGGGTGCCGACGCGCAGCAGGTCGGCGGGGTCCAGCAGGTCCGCCGTCAGCACCTCGGTCTCGACGGGCAGCTCGGCGGCCAGCGCGGTCAGCTTGTCGGTCGAGCGGGCGACGAGCACCAGCGCGACGCCCTGCGCGGCGAGCTGGCGGGCGAAGGTCTCGCCGATGCCGGAGGACGCGCCGGTCACGAGGGCGCGTGAGAAGGACTTGGGGGTCATCGTGGGGCCTGTCTTGTCTGGGGAGGGAGGGGATCGGAGTCCGCGGGGGCGTTCCCGGAGGCGCCGATGGCCGGCACGTCCGTCACCGTACCCCCACTCAGGCGTCGGTCCGCCTGATGCGGATGGGTCCCTTGGCGGTCGAGGGGTCGACGACGGCGCCCTTCTGCAGGATCTGGACCTCACCGGCGGCGACCAGCCGGCGGGCGGCCTCGCGGACCGGCTCCATCAGGTCGCGCCACGCCTCATCGGTGTCTGCATCGTCGTCGGTACCTGCACCGCCCACCTGCGCGCGGGCGACCTCGGACGGGCAGATCGTGGCGCCCCGGGCGCGCTGGTCCAGCAGGTCGCGGATGGCGTCCTCCAGGACGGCGGTGTCCTCGCGCCGACGCCGACGGCACGCATCCGAGCAGTACCGCACCTCCTCCCAGCTGTCCGCCCACTTCCGCCGCCACTCGATGCGGCGACCACAGACGGCGCAGACCTTCTCCTCGACGACCGGCTCGGGAACCCGCTTTCGGCCCATCAGACAGAGAGCCCCTTGCGCCACGCGCTGAAGGACTGGATCGATCCGCCGTGCGGCCGTCGCAGCCAGGGCCAGGGGTGCTCGGCGACGACGTTCAGGTCCCGGGACCGGCGGCGCCAGCCGGGGACGGGGCTGAACGTGGCGGCGAGGTCGCGGCCGGCCAGCACCTGCGTCGGGTCGCCCAGGTGCACCTTGACGGTGCGTCGCTGTGCCAGGTCGGCCAGGGACTCGGCCAGGAACACCAGGCGCTTGCCGGACAGCCGCAGGCGGGTCAGCAGCGGCTCGTCGAACACGAACACGGCGGGCAGGTCGGGGTGTGCGGCCAGCGCCGGGTCGGCGTCTCCCAGGGACTCGGCGGTCAGCCACACCGCCTCGGGCGTGCCGGCCTGCTGGGTGACCAGGGGTCCGCTGGTCCAGCCGACGTCGGGGTCCCTGCGGATCAGGGGGTCGGGGTCGGCGATGCGCGGGGCGTCCTGGTCGGCGGCCGGCCAGTCCTGGATGGGGCAGGCCCGGGACAGCGGGCACTCCCGGCACAGCTGCGGTGCGCGCTTCTCGACCTGCCAGCGGCTGAAGCCGTAGCGCTTGCCGTTACCCGTACCGGTCGTCCACTGCCAGCCCAGCCGGTTGGCGGCACGCGAGCCGTCCAGCAGGTGGGTGAACATCCGGTCCTCACCGGCCGTCCACTCCGCGCCGTGGCGCACCGACCACTGCGAGGCCATCCACATGCGGGTCTGGTTGACCATCCAGCCGTCGGTCTCGAGCTCGGTCAGGACCGCGTCCATGCACCGCATCTCGCGGGGCCAGGGGTCTGCGGGTGGGTCGGGGTGGCGGACCGGCTCGCCACGCAGGGGGACGGCGTTGCCCTCGCCGATCCGGGCGTAGACGTGACGCGCGTACTCCTGCCACAGCAGCTCGTCGCGGAACTTGCGGACGTCGCGCTGCGGGCCGTCGGCGACGGCCTCCCACACGCGGGGGAGGGGGAGGAGCCCGTGACGGATCCACGGCGACAGCTTCGAGGCGCCACGGCGGGACTCGGGCAGGACCTCGTTGCGGCGGCTGGCGTACCCGCGCACGTCGAAGGCGGTCAGGGCCGCGTCGGCGGCGGTCTGCCCGCCCGTGAAGGCCGGGCTGGCCGTCGGCTCGTCGCTGCACAGGTCGGCCAGGTGGGTGCGGACCCACTCCTGGGCGTCGTCCAGCGTCGGGGTGGGCAGCACGGTCATGCCCGGTTGGGTTCCCCCGGGCCTGGGGCGACAAACGCGGGCGCGGCGCGGCACGGCAGGATGGCGGGGATGGACCACGACGAGCTGATGGGGCTGGCGATCGAGGAGGCCCTGGCGGCCCAGGCCCACGACGACGTCCCTGTCGGTGCGGTCGTGGCGCGGGATGGGGTCGTGGTCGCCACCGGTCGGAACCGGCGTGAGCTGGACCAGGACCCCACGGCCCATGCCGAGGTGCTGGCCCTGCGGGCGGCCGCGGCCGAGCTGGGCAACTGGTACCTGCAGGGCTGCGAGCTGGTCGTGACCCTGGAGCCCTGCATCATGTGCGCCGGCGCGATCGTGCTGTCGCGGGTCGACCGGGTGGTCTACGGCGCGACGGACCCCAAGGCCGGGGCGGTCCAGTCGGCCCTGACCCTGCTGGACGGCCCCGGCGTGAACCACCGCCCCCGGGTCCTCGCCGGGGTCAGGGCGCAGGAGTGCAGCACGCTGCTGACCGGCTTCTTCGCGGCCCGCCGCGCCGGCCGTGTCCCCGGCCGAGCCGCCACCAGGGGTGCCGTCGACGGGGCGTAGCGGTACCATGCCGCCTCGCAAGACGGTGGAGTCGCATAGTCCGGCCGAGTGCGCGCGCCTCGAAAGCGCGTAGGGGTTCACGCTCCTCGAGGGTTCGAATCCCTCCTCCACCACCAGACACCGGCTCGGGATGGGCCTTCAGAGCTCCACGAGGGTGGAGAGCACCGGCACGACCCTCGTCCGGAGGGCCCAGCTCGTCGTCGATCGAGCGGCGCGGACCGTGCTCGGTGCGACCTTCACCGGCCCAGGCGTCGGGAAGATGCTGCACGCCGCGACGATCGCGATCGTGTCGGGCATCACGCTGGAGCAGCTGTGGCACGCCGTCCCGTCGTTCCCGACCGTCAGCGAGGTGTGGCTGCGGCTGCTGGAGGCCGACCGCGGCATCCAGTGACGCCTCAACGGGACCAGACAGCCCCGATGTCAGCCTCGGCCAGCTGGTTGACGGCATGGTCGTACCCGACTGCCGACAACGCCCTGGCGTCGTGGAAGTCCATCAGCTTGAAGCCCTGCACCGGCGGCTGGATGTAGAGGTCGATGCCGCGGTCCGCTCGGCTGGACGCGGTGTTGCTGAGCGAGATGGACCGCAGCAGCGTCTCCGGCAGGGTCGGCACCGACGGCGCGCGTCGGGATCGACCGAAGCGCCCCGCCAGCGACCACCACCCCGAGATCTCGTAGTCGAACGGGGGCACCAGCCACCGCGGGTCGGCACCACCGACGTCGACGGCGATGACCCGGCCCACGTCGGCGCGCGCCTGCATCAGCCCGGTGGGGAGGTTGTCGATCAGGCCGCCGTCGACGAGCACGTCGCCGTCGTCGAAGACGGGCGGCAGCAGGCCGGGGATCGCGGTGCTGGCGCGGACCGCGTGCATCAGCGAACCAGAGGTGTGCACCTGCTGGCGGCCCTGCGACAGGTTCGCCGAGGTGCAGTAGAAGGGCACCCACAGGTCCTCGATGGCGACGTCGCCGAACAGCAGACGCATCGATGCGGTCCAGTTGCGGCCCGACGTGAGCGCGTGCACGGGCAGCGTGTAGTCGATGCGGGCCACCGACTCCTCGGCCCGGCGGGTCAGCTCGGCGGGGTCCAGCCCCAGGGCGTGCAGGCCGGCGACGATCGCGCCACCGCTGACCGCGCCGACGACGTCGACGGGAATGCCCGCCTCGTCCAGGGCACGGATCACGCCGACGTGGGCCAGGGCCCGGGCGCCGCCTCCGCTGAGGACCAGCCCGACGCCGCGCCCCGTCAGCAGA
>JBFKGB010000117.1:0-9343 GCA_041633535.1 Euzebya sp.
CCGCCAGGCCGAAGACCTGCGACTCGCGGTCCACCTGCCCCCATGTCGAGCCGCCCTGCACCCGGACCGTCCGGTGCACCGGGTCGACCCACACCGCGTTCATGTCGCGGAGGTCCAGCTGCAACGCCCCGTCCGCGACGCCGTGCCCGGCGACGTTGTGGCCGCCACCACGGACGGCGAGCAGCAGGCCGTGCTCCCGGGCCAGGGCGACCCCGTCGATGACGTCGGCCTCTCCCGAGCACCGGATGATCAGGCCGGGCCGGCGGTCGATCGCGAGGTTCTCGACCCCACGCGCGTCGTCGTACCCGGCGTCCTCGGGTCCGGCGATGGCGCCCCGGAAGCGCGTGCGCAGATCGGCGATCCGGTCGTCGCCGAAGTCGACGTGCCCGCCTGGGACGGTTGCGAGCGAAGCGGCCATGACGGCCTCCCTTCCCTGCTCCTCAGCTGCGCACGAGGCACGGAATCCCTCGTGCACGTCCACCTTCCAACGTAATGACGTCGGCCCAGTCGATCAAGAGGCCGAGCAAGGGTCGTTCGACGTTCGATCAGGAGGGGCGCCTGAAGTGTCCACCACCGGCACGCGTGCGGCTCCGCTGTCCCGACGCGGGCGAGTGTGGCGCGGTGTCGAACTCCTCCGGGACCTCACCGGTCGCTGCGACGCCGACCCGCTGCGTGCGGAACGGCCCGGTCACCTCGAAGGTGATCCCCAGGCCCGGCGTGCGCAGCCCGCCGCGCTGGGAGGAGAAGTACAGGCGCGTCCCGTCGGGTGAGAAGCAGGGGCCGGTGATCTCCGACGCCTGGTGCTCGGTCCCGGGCAGCCGGACCAGCGGTGCGACCTCGCGGGTGTCCGCCGTGATCATGCGGATCTCCAGGTCGCCGCCGTCCTCGGCGATCAGCACGTCGCCCGAGGGGGCGATGGTCACGTTGTCCACGCCGGTGAGGGGCGCGGACGGGAAGTCGGCGGGGTCGTACAAGGCAGTGATGGTCTGGGCGAGGATGTCGTGCACCCACACCCGGTCATCGCCCTTGGTGGTGAAGTAGACGTAGCCGCTGTCGTACCAGATGCCCTCGCCGCCCTTGAAGGCCGTCGCCCGGACGGTCTGGCGGACGGGGGTGTCGGTGGGGTCGGGGACGTCGATCCAGGTGACGGCGCCGTCGTCATCCAGCAGGGCGGCCTGCAGCCTGCCGTCGCCGGCATCCACCGCGCGGAACCGGCCGGCCGTCATCGCCTCGTCGAACCGGCCCTCGGCCATGACCCACCGGTAGAACAGCCCCGAGCCGTTGTCCTCGGTCAGGAACAGGTGATGGTTGACCGGGTCCACGGCGACGGCCTCGTGGTTGAACAGCCCCAGCATCGGCTGGGCCGTGGCCTCGAACGATCCGTCGGGCGCGCACTCCCAGACCTGGCCCAGGTCGCCCGCCTCCTCACACGACATCCAGGTTCCCCAGGGCGTCGCGCCGCCCGCACAGTTGGACGAGGTGGCCTGCAGGATCGGGTAGGCCGACAGGATCGACCCGTCCGCGGCGAAGTGGATCGCCCCGGCCCCGCCACGCTGGCCGGCGACCTCGGCGTTGTTGACGTAGCGGTAGCTGCCGTCGGCCTCGGGGAAGCAGGCGGCCCCGTCAGGGAAGGTGTGCCACAGATAGGGCAGGACCACGTCGCCGCCCAGCCCCACCACCGGGGTACCTGACACCGCCACCACGCGGGAGGTGAAGCCGGCCGGCAGGGCCACGCCGTTGGCGTCGGGTGCCTGCAGCGGGCCGTAGGGCCCGTCACCGGCGGTGGCGGGTGCGGCCAGCGCGTGCTGGTAGAAGGCCGGTGTGAAGGAGATCGCGGCGCCGAGCACGCTGGCCTTCAGCAGGCTGCGGCGGTTCAGGGCGGGCTGGCCGATGTGCATCGTCGGAATCCTCGTCGGGGGTGCGGGACGATCGGTCCCGTCACCCGTTCTTGGACTGCGTCACCCGTCGTTTCTCGGTGACTGCGGAGGTCCGCAGTGTCGACAGGCCGGGTGAACGGCCGTGGAACCGCACCTCAACGGGCGCTGGACGTCAACCGAACCCGACACCTAGGCTCGCCGACGTGGAGGACCGCACCGCGTTCGACGTCGCCGTGGCCGAGCTGCTGCGCTGCTGGCGGTTCCGCGACGACCTCCGCAACCGCGGCGGCGCCACGCTGGAGGAGACCACGCAGGCGTGGCTGCAGCTGGACCGTGCCCGGACCTGGGTCGCCTCGTTCGAGGGGGCCGGCCGCCAGCCCGGACTGCGCGCGACACCCCAGCGCCGACACGGGCGCGGTACCGTCCGCACATGAGCGCATCAGCACAGGTCCCGCTGGGATCGGGGTTCGGTCCCCGGTCGGAGCCACACGAGGTGCTCGCCGACGTCGACGTCGCCGGGCGTCGCGTCGTGGTGACCGGTGGCTACTCCGGGATCGGGCTCGAGACCACGCGGGCGCTGGCGGCCCGCGGCGCGCGGGTCGTCGTCCCGGTGCGGACGCCGGCCAAGGCGGCCCAGACCCTCGCCGGGCTGGAGGGGGACGTGACGACCCTGCAGCTGGACCTGGCCGACCTGGCGTCGGTCCGCCGGTTCGTGACCGACGTGTCGGACGGGCTGGACCACCTGGACCTGCTGATCACCAACGCCGGCGTCATGGCCTGTCCCGAGGCGCGTGTCGGACCGGGCTGGGAACGCCAGCTCGGCGTCAACCACATGGGCCACTTCGCCCTCACCCAGGGGCTCATGCCGTTGCTGGCACGCGCGGCGGCGCCCAGGGTCGTCGCGCTCTCATCGATCGCCCACCGACGTGGGGGGATCCGCTGGGCCGACCTGCACTTCGACGACGAGCCCTACGACAAGTGGCTCGCCTACGCGCAGGCCAAGACCGCCAACGCGCTGTTCGCGCTGGCGCTGTCGCCCCGTCTGGCCGACGTCGGCGGCCGCGCGTTCAGCGTCCACCCGGGTGGCATCTTCACGCCCCTGCAGCGGGACCTGTCGGTGGAGGAGCAGGTGCAGCTGGGCTGGTTGCAGGAGGACGGGACGCCGGACCCGCGCGTGATGGCCCTGTTCAAGACCCCGACCCAGGGGGCCAGCACCACCCTGTGGGCGGCCACCAGCCCGCTGCTGGAGGATCTGCACGGCGTCTACTGCGAGGACACCGACGTGGCCGCCATGGTCGGCGAGGACACGCCGCGCTGGGCCGGAGTCGCCCCGCACGCGGTGGACGAGGACGACGCCGAGCGGCTGTGGGCCCTCAGCGAGCGGATGCTCGCCAACGCCTGACACGCGAAAGGGGCCGCCGCGGATGTGCCCGCGGCGGCCCCGTACTCCTCAGGCTGCGGTCAGCCGCAGATCCCTGCGACGTCCACGGTCTGGCCGCGCTCGACCATCACCGGCTGCTGGCCCGCCAGGGACCCGCCGAGGTAGCAGCTCATCGTCCAGGTCTCGAACTGCCGGGGGGTGCCGTTGCCCACGATGTCGCGGGTCTCGGCCGTCAGCGAGTACGCGCCCGGGTTCAGGTAGTTGTCGACCCGGATCGTGTAGGTGCCCGCCGTGACGCCCGCGCCCTCAGGACCGGTCCAGGTGACGCTGTTGGAGGCACCGAAGCCGGTGGCCTCGGCGACGACCACGCCGTCCTTGACGATCTTGACGTAGTGCTCGTTCAGGTTGGCCGCGGTGCCGCTGGCCGACACGACGCCCTGCACCGTGGCGGTGATCAGGTCGGCGTCCTCGGTCACCACGAAGGTGTTGTTCGAGGCGACGATGTGGGCCGACGGTGCCGCGAAGCCGGTCACCTGCAGGGTGTCCTTGGCGTCGGAGAGGATCGGGGCCTGACGGGACTGCACGAACGGACGGGTCGAGGGGTTGGTGTGCCACTCGAACGTGCCGGACTCCTCCACGGTCATCGACGTCGCGACGACGTCGGCGAAGGGGGTGCCGTCCCACAGCGGGAACACGCCCGAGCGCTGCAGCGTCAGCGTGGCGCCGGCCGGGGCCTCGCCCCGGATGAGGGAGTGGGTGCCGGCGTCGACGGCGTTGGTGAAGGCCAGCAGGAAGGCCTCCCGGTTGCCGCCACCGACCGTGGCGTGGTCGTGGTGCTCGCCGCCGCAGGTCGCGCCCGCAGCGGTGGTCAGCTCGGCGGCGTTGGCCGGGGTGACCCGGTCGGCCGCGCTGGTCTCGCCGGTGTACTCCGCGACGACCTGCTCGAAGGGCGGGTGGAACTCGTCGGGGCCGATCTCGAAGGTGTAGCCGTAGCCGCCAGTGGCGTTGTAGCTGTAGTCCTCGGTGGTGCCGGTGGTGTCGTACAGCTCCCAGCCGAACTGGTTGGTGTAGCCGTTCTGGGCCGCCATGCGCTCGCCGAGGGCCTGCATGCCGTTGTCGGTGCCATCGGCGGTGGTGAAGCACTCGTCGGGCGCGAAGCCGACGGGGAAGCCGTCAGGGCTGGTGGTGGAGGGGTTCACGCCGACGGGGCGCAGGATCAGGTTGGAGAAGGTGTGGTTGGTGATCAGCGTGGTGACCTGGCGGGTGGAGATCAGGTTGCGGATCGCCTGGGTCTCGGGCTCGCTGAACGGCGCGGGACCGTGGTAGGTCGCCGAGCTGGGGTCGGCCGAGGCGCCAGGGCCGCCCCACAGGCCGCCGTAGTTGCGGTTCAGGTCGACGCCCACGCCGATGCCCGCAGGGGATGCGACGGCGACGCAGGTGCCGGCCGGCTGGGTCTGGCCGTCCACGTAGCGGCAGTTCTTGCGCTTGTAGGCGTTGCCCGGCGTGGCGGCGATGGTGACGGGGTTGTACAGGCTCTGCGGGACCGTGGTGTTCAGGTCGACGACGTCACCGGACGTGCGGGAGGCGTCGTAGCCGTCAGGGTTGGACACCGGGACGATGATCGCCCGACCGCGGGTCAGCAGGTCGGTGATGCGGGCGTCGCCAGCGGCGTAGCCCTCCAGCAGGTCGTGGGCGAACTCCATCGGCAGCTCGGCCGACGGCCACTCGCGGGCGTGGTGTGCCCCGAACATCAGGAAGACGGGGCGGCCGTCCTCGGGCTCGTTGACGTCTACACCGATCTCGATGCCGGTCAGGTCGCGTCCCTCGACGGACCGACCGATCGAGATGCGCTTGGCGACGGTCGGGTGCGCGGCGACGAGCTCGTCGATCTCGGCCCCGAAGTCGGCCAGCACGCGGTAGCTGTTGCGCCCGGACGGCAGGTCGGTCACGGCGTTGGCGGCGGCGAACTCGGCGTCCAGCTGGATGCGCTCCAGCTCCCGCGCCAGCATGTCGGCGATGCGCACGTCGTAGGTGAAGCCCTGGTCGATCAGCGCGGCCTGGTCGGCGATGGAGTGCAGCACCACCTCGACGTAGTCACGGCCGGCGTGCTCGGTGACGTCCAGCCCCAGCCCGATCAGCCGGTCCTTGTCGGCCGGGGTCGAGGTGTGGACCGTCACCAGCTGCGGCGTGAACGGGTCGATCTTCGACAGCGGGGAGGCAGGGGCAGGGGTCGCCGGCAGCAGCGCGAACGCGAGGGCCAGCAGCGCCAGCAGCGCCACCATGGTGGTGCGGAGACGGAGCGTCATGTGGGGTCCTTGGGACAGCGGGAGGGGGGCTCGACAGCCCCTCGGGAGGACCGTCACCCCTCTTCAGTTCGACGGTCGCCCGGACCGCTCCTGCCGCCGGACCGCGTTCAGTCGCCGAACCCGATCCCAAGCGTCCGGGCCGCCGCGATCCACTTGTGGTCCAGCGGCACGGTCCGGCGGCGCCCGACGACGTCCTCCAGCGGCACCCGGGTGATGCGACGCTGCTGGGTGGCGATCATCATGCCGAAGTCACCCTCGATGACGGCCTCGACGGCGTCCGCGCCCAGGTAGGTGGCCAGCAGACGGTCCACGGCGGACGGCGACCCGCCACGCTGGACGTGACCCAGGATCGTGGTGCGCGACGCGATGCCCGTCAGGTCCTCCAGCTGCACCGCCAGGCGGGCCGTCGACTGCTCCAGGTGGTGCTCGTGGGCAGAGATCGCGGCCTTCGCCGCCGCCTTCGCCTCGGCGTCGGAGGCGGCCTTCTTCGCCTGCTGCAGCCGGTCGCGCTCGGCAGCCTCGGCCACCGACACCGCGCCCTCGCTGACCGCGACGATGCTGAAACGACTGCCGGCGGCCTTGCGGGCCATCAGGGTCTCGGCGACCTTGTCGGGGTCGTAGGGGATCTCGGGGATCAGGATCACGTCGGCCCCGCCGGCCAGGCCCGCGCCGAGCGCCAGCCAGCCGGTGTTGTGCCCCATCAGCTCCACCAGCATCGTGCGGTTGTGGCTGTGGGCCGTGGAGTGCAGTCGGTCGACGGCCTCCGTGGCGATGGACAGCGCCGTGTCGAAGCCGAACGTCCGCTCGGTGCCCCACACGTCGTTGTCGATGGTCTTGGGGAGGGTAACGACCTTCATGCCCGCGTCGGCCAGACGCTTGGCGTTCTTCTGGGTGCCGCCGCCGCCCAGGCAGATCAGCGCGTCGACGCCCATGGCGGCCACGACCTCGACCATCGTGTCGGTCATGTCCAGCACCTGGTCGCCGACCTGCATCTTGTGGGGCTTGTCCCGGGACGTGCCCAGGATCGTCCCGCCCTTGATGAGGATGCCCGACAGGGCGTCGGAGTCCAGCCGCACGTGCCGGCGCTGCATCAGCCCGCGGAACCCGTCGACGTAGCCGATGACGTTCAGCCCGTGGCTGCGGATGGCGGACTTGCCGATCGCGCGGATCGCCGCGTTGAGCCCCGGCGCGTCACCGCCGGCCGTCAGGACCCCGATGCTCTTCACCATGTCTGCTCACCCTTCGTCCGCCGGCCGCCTGTCTGCAGGCTAGACCCGTCCCTCCCTCCCCCCGCACGGATCGACCAGCACGGGGCGTGAGGGAGGGATGTGCAGGGTGATCGCCGCTGGTCAGGGGACCGGCGCCGCACGGATCGACCGCGGTGTTCACCCGGTGCGGACCGGGTTGTGGTCGATCCGTGCGAGGAGGGGCAGGGAGGGGGCTACAGCTCGCCGGGGATGGCGAAGTCGGTCTGGGTGCCGGTCTGCACGGCGGTCGTGCGGCCCAGGTGGTTCTCCAGCCGCGGCGTCGAGCCGCCCTCGAGGAAGTCCTTGCGGTCCTCGGTGAGGAACGGCAGGGCGATCTCGGCATCGGAGACCGTCACGGTCTGGCCGGTGGGGGCGTGGACCCAGAAGCTGTCGGTCGCCTTCACCTGGACGACGATCCGGTGGCCCTCCTGCACGACCCAGTCCTGGGCGTACAGCGGGAAGGTGACCTGCTGGGTGCCGGTGCGACGCAGCAGCATCGTGCCGCGGTGGATCAGGGTGCCCCGGCCGGCCCCGTCCTCGACGTCGTAGACGTTGGCGACGATGTTGGCGCGGGGGGCGGTCGTGGTGACCTCGAACGAGACGGTCGGCTCGCCGGCCAGCCACACGTCGTGGGGCATCGGCTGGGAGCTGGTCCACAGGCTGGAGCCGGTCAGCGAGTCGGCGTAGGACCCGGTGGTCAGCGGCGTCGTGAACAGCTGCATGTCGGCCGGCGGGTAGGCCTGCTCCTCGCGGTAGCGGCCCAGGTTGTCCTGGATCGCCATCGTCTCGATCTCCTCGTCCTTCTGGGGCTCGATGCCCTTCAGGTGCTCGTCGAGGAAGACCATGACCTGCTCGGCGAAGTCCTCGCGGCCGGTCTCGGACCGGGCCTCGAGGTTCAGGGCGTTGCCGCCGACCCGGTCCCAGCCGCGGACGTGGTCGAACTGGCCGAACCAGGCGCGGTTCTCGCCGTGGCTGTGGTCGATGGCGTTCCAGAAGCTGACGGCGGCGTCGACCTTGGTGTTGGTCTCCAGGAAGCCCTGGGTCAGGAACAGCGGGATGTCGGAACCGGCGGCCTGACGGACCAGGTCACGCCCGGCCCAGAAGGCCACGTCCTCGCTGTCCTGCTGCTGCAGGCCGATGTTCAGGCCGTAGCAGTAGGCCTGGGGGGCGCCGGTGACGTGGTACTCCGCGTCGTCGTTCAGGGCGCCGGGCTTGGCGTCGATCACCTGGAACAGCGCGTTGGTGGTCACGGAGTTCACGAAGCGGACGCCGTTGTTGTACAGGTAGCGGTAGCCGCTGAAGACCGGCTCCATCGACACGACGGCCTCGAGGCCGATCGGGTCCTGGGCCATGCCCATCAGCCCGGTCCAGCCGTCGTAGGACTTGCCGATCATCCCGACGTTGCCGTTGGACCACGGCTGGCGGTGGGCCCACTCGACGGCAGCCTTGACCGCGCCCTGCTCGACGGGGCCACCCCAGTCGTTGCAGCCGCTGGACCCGCCGTTGCCCGGCAGGTCGACCTGCACGAACGTGTAGCCCTCGTCCAGCGCGTCGGTCAGCCCCAGGAAGTCATAGAACCGGTTGTTCGGCCCGTTGCCGCCCTGCAGGTCCAGGTCCGTCGTCGACCCGTTGTGGTTGGTGTAGGGGCTGACGACCAGGACGACAGGCTGTCGGACCGACCACGAGAACTTCTTGGACCGCAGCACGTCGGCGTGCAGACGGGTGCCCAGCTGGTCACCCATCTCGAAGTACTCCTCGCGGTAGTTCGCACCGTCGTAGGGCGCGGCGGCGCTGGCGCTGACGGCCGGCAGCAGCGTGACGGCGAGCACCAGCGCGGCGAGCAGCATGAGCAGCCGGGGGGCGAGGGGACGGGGGACGGATGTCATCGAGCAGGTCCTCGGGGTCTGGGACAGGGATCGGTGGGGGAGTTCGCCCCCGGTCACCCGGTTTCCTGCCCGCCTTCGGTGACGGTGGTTCGGTGGGCGCGGGCTCCTGCGCTACGGTTGGCGGCGTGCGTGAGGTGACATCGAGCAGCGACCGCGCCAGCGACGAGGGTTCTCGTCCCGACCAGCCGGACCTGGCTCCACCCGAGGGGGAGGGGCCCGCGACGACAGACCAGTGGCAGCCGATCCTGACGATCGAGCCTGTCGCACGTTCGTGGCGCGCCTGGGGTCTCCTCGCCGGTGGGGCCGTGCTCCTGGTGGTCGTCGGCGCTGTCGCGGCGACCCGGCTTCCGGGCGGCACGACGCTTGCGGGCACCAGCGTCGCCTCGGTCGACGGCGCCCCCGCGGCGCTGGACCGGGCAGCCGACCGGCTGGCCGACCTCGAGCTGCGCTTCACCACGTCCACGGGCACCACGACCACGACGACGGCCGGGGACCTGGGGCTGCAGGTCGACCGGGACCTGTCCACCGACCCCGTCCGCACGGGGCTGCCGTCGATGGGGGCCTGGCTGCGACGGATCCCCGACGGGCCCGTCGCCGTGCCGTTCCTCGCGCTGCCGCCGTCGCCTGAGGCGCTGGCCGAGGTCGC
>JBFKGB010000118.1:0-9304 GCA_041633535.1 Euzebya sp.
GATCTCCAGGCCGTAGATGGTCCGGCCCTGCACCGACTTCATCGGCAGCTCCAGCAGCTTGCAGATGTCGGGGTTCTCCTCGGCGAGCATCTTCATCTCATCGTTGAAGATCGCCAGGTTCCGGTACTGCCCGTTCTTGGTCTCACCCGGCTGCGGGGCCAGGTCCACCGGCCGACCGGTGTCGTTGCGCAGGATCTCGGCGTCGCGGGCGGCCAGGTCGTTCACGGTGATCTCGTGCCGCAGGCCGGTCAGGACCAGGCGACCCAGGTCCCCGGGCCACAGCAGCAGCTCGACGGAGCCGTCGTCGAACACGTTGTGGGTGTCGTCGAAGTCGCCGATCAGGTGCGAGGTCGTGCGGTCCACCCAGACCCGGGCCAGCATCAGCGGCTCGGCGAGCGCCTCGGTGGCACGGGTGGTGCCGATGGCATCCAGGGCCACGGCGGCCGGTGCCGTGGCGAGGCCGACGGACATGGCGCCGGCGGCCAGGCCGGAGGTCCGCAGGAAGTGACGACGTGATGAGCTGTGCATGAGCGGTGGGTTCCCCAGGTAGTCGAGAGCGTGCGTGACGCGGTCGCGGACCTGTTCGCCATCGGGGGGCCCGGCACCTGCACCATCTGCTGGCGCCGCGCATGTCGAGGTGGGAGCATCAGGCTGCCCACGACCATGGAGACCGCGATGAGGACGATCCGGGAGTTCCGGGACTACCTGTTCACCGCCCGCGCCCTGGACCTCGCGATCGGCGTCGTGCTGGGGCTCGCCTTCGGCACGGTGATCACCTCGCTGGTCAGGAACATGCTGAGCCCGGTGCTGTCGATCCTCGGCACCGTCGACTTCAGCGAGCTGTCCTTCACGATCGGCGGCGGCACGTTCCTGTACGGGCAGCTGATCAACGACGTCGTCGCGTTCCTGCTGGTCGCCATCGCCGTCTTCTTCGTCGTCGTCAGGCCGCGGCAGGCCTTCGTCGCGCGGATGGAGGCCGAGCAGGCCCCGACCCGCGAGTGCGACGCGTGCCTGTCGACCGTGCCTGCCGCGGCGCGCCGCTGCGCGTTCTGCGGGGAGTCCCGACCCGAGGTCGGCAGGTGAGGTGGCGACGCCCCGGTCGGCTGCGCGCGATGGGGCGGCGGGGGGTCGTGGCGGCAGTCGCCCGCGGACACGAGCTGCCACGACACGGGCTTCCGGCTGGTGCCGCCCTGCCCCGTGGCGCGGCACGGCCCGTCACCGCCCGACCGGCCCACACGATTGTGGAGGACGCCGGCGAGAGCGGTGCACCGGGGCTCGGCACCGAGTAGCCGACCCGGCCGCGCCCCGGCGCAACGCGCACGGCCGGCCCCGTGGGGCCGGCCGTCAGGGGGCTGGCGCGGATCAGCCGACGACGATGTCGCCCAGGTCCACGCTCTGGCCACGACGCAGGATGATGTCGCGTGCCGCGACCGTCCGCGGCGTGCCCGCCTGCGCGACCGACCGGTCGCGGAAGGACACCGTGTAGGCCTCCTCGTCGCCGAACTCGGGGTCGTCGGCGTAGGCCGGTCGGCTGGAGGGGTTGACGGCCCACCGGAACGTCCCGTCGTCGGCGACGTCGATGTCCCACTCCCCGCCCTCGGGCCAGTGGGTGGTGTTGATGGGGTTCTGACCGGTGCCCTGGAACCACAGGAAGTTCTGGAAGCTCTTGGACAGCCTGACGCTGCCACGGACCGGCGCACCGGAGGAGTCCACCAGACGGCCGCTGATGACGCAGTTGTACCGGGCACCCAGGTCGATGGCCTGCCCGGCTGCGCTGTACTCGTAGCGGCGGCCCTCGATGACCCGCGAGAAGTCGCCCTGGAGGCTGTCGCGCAGCCCCCCGTTGGCGGCGACCTCGGTCCGCAGCAGACCACGGTCCGCCGGGTCCAGGCAGACGACCTCGGCCAGCAGGGTCAGGGCCTCACGGTTCTTGGCGTACATGGCCGGGACGGTCCCGGTGTACTCCGGGTGGAAGGAGTCACCGGCGTGCTCGAAGGTGTAGCTGATCGACGCCCACGTGCCGTAGGTGTAGTCCGAGCAGGTGCCGGTCGTCACGTACAGGTCGATGGACTTGGTGGGCTGGTAGCCGTTGTAGAAGGTCGAGGCGATGCCCAGGCGTGCCAGCAGCACGTCGTCGGGGGCATCGGCGGCCGTGTCGCCCCAGGCCCACAGCACCAGGTCGCCTGACGTGTGGTGCGTGATCTCGGTCAGGCACTGGTAGTTCTGGTGGACCCACTGGACGTTGCGGGACTCCGGTTCGCTGAACGGTGCCTCGCCCCTGTAGGTGCCGCTGGTCTC
This sequence comes from Euzebya sp., assembly GCA_041633535.1. GTDB lineage: Bacteria > Actinomycetota > Nitriliruptoria > Euzebyales > Euzebyaceae > Euzebya. The sequence goes on from JBFKGB010000118.1 coordinate 2,299, forward strand.
GGAGTTGGAGGAGCCCGAGCCGCCCCACTGGTAGGAGTAGTTGCGGTTGGGGTCCACGCCGTAGGCGGTCAGGCCGTTGGGCGCGCCCTGCTCGCGGGCGATCCCGCCGTCGGTCAGCTGGCGACGGTTCTTGCGCCAGTACTGCAGGAAGCCGTTGCCGGCAGCTGTGGCGTCGTTGCCGCCCAGCAGCGGGATGCTGACGCCGACCTGGTGGGTCCCGGCCTCGACGGGGATGGACCGCGAGTAGGCGAACCCGTCGACGTTGACGATCGGCACGATGACGTTGCGGACCTTGCGCACCAGGTTGGCGATGCGCTTCTGGGCCATGTCGGCGGTGCCGGCCAGATCGGCCTTGTAGCTCTCGACCAGGTCGTAGGCCCACATGATCGGGACCTCACCGGCGGGCCACTCGCGGGCGTGGTGGACGCCGTCGTTGTAGAAGACCGGACGGCCGTCCCGGCGGTCGACGTCGGTGCAGATCTCCAGCCCGAAGACCGTCCGCTCCTCGAGCGACCGGTACGGCAGCTCGATCAGCTTGACGAGCCCAGGGTTGTCCGTCGCCAGCTTGCGCATGTCGGCGTTGTAGTCCGCCAGCTGGCGGTACTCGCCGGACTCGGTCTCGCCGGGCTGCAGCGCCACGGTCCGGCCACCCGACTGCTGGGCCCGGGCCCGGTCGCGCGCGACCAGGTCGGGGACGGTGATCTCGTAGCGCAGCCCGGTCTGGGCCAGCCGACCCAGGTCCCCGGGCCACAGCAGGAACTCATAGGACCCGTCGCCGAAGGAACGGTGCGTGTCGTCGAAGCCGTCGGCGAGGTGAGCGGTCTCGCGGGTCAGCCAGACGCGAGCCAGCTTCATCGTCTCGGTGGCCGCAGCGGCCACACGGTCGGTGCCCAGACCGTCGAGTGCGGCAGCGGGGCCGGCGACCCCGAGGGTCATCGCGCCGGCTGCCAGGCCGGAGGTGCGCAGGAATGAACGACGGGACGAGCGGTGCATGTGGGGCAGGCCTTCTTGAGGAGGACAGGTCTTCCCCATCAGTTCGCCGCCACACCGCCCGACTCCTGCCGGTCACCGCGCCGGGCGTCAGGCCGCTTCCAGGACGTCGCCCAGGTAGGGCTCCCACTCGGGCTTCACCCGTCCGACCGCGACGACCATCCAGAACGCGGCCTTGGGGGCGAAGGGGCGTCGGGCAAGCTCCATCCCGACCTCGGTGAGGGTGCGGTCCCCCTTGCGCGAGTTGCACCGTGTACATGCGGCGACCACGTTCTCCCACTCGTGCCGACCTGCGCGGCTGCGGGGGTGGACGTGGTCGATGTTCTCGGCCGGGCGGCCGCAGTACTGACACGTGTGGTCGTCGCGTATGAACACCCCCCGGCGTGTCAGCGTCGCGCGGCGACGGTAGGGCACCCGCACGTAGCGCCGCAGCTGGACCACCGAGGGCGAGGGGACGGCCAGCCGTTCGCTGCGGTAGGGCACGCCGGAGTCGTGCAGCAGCTCGGCCTTGTCGCTGAGCACCAGCACCAGGGCCCGGCGTGACGGGACGACGCACAGGGGCTCCATCGAGGCGTTCAGCACCAGCGCCTTGCCGCCGGCGTCCCGCGCCCGCACGACCGGCCCGTCGAGTGCGACGGCTGCAGGGGGCGGGGTAAGGAGCGCGCTCACTGGTCCTCCGACCCGGAAGGTCCAGCGCGTGCCTGCCCGTGCAGCAGGTGACGGCGTGGACGCCTCACGGTCATCGGACACGCTACCCCGCGGTGGGGGGTGCAACCACTGAACCTGGTCAGGCAGTGGTCCCGGTGGGTCCCGTGTCCATCACGTCGAAGCCCGCAAGGGCGTTGATGGTGCTGCCCCACACCAGGACCAGGCTGTCCATGGCGTGGTCGCGGTCGTGGGCCTCGCCCAGGACGAACCGGCAGTAGGCGAAGTGCTCGACCATCGCTGCGAGCACCGACGCCACCGTCTCGGGCGGGGGCACGTGACCATGACGCCCGGCAGCGGTGACGACGACGTCGAGCTGCTCGGTGATGCGGTCCACGAAGCGCTGCCGCAGGTCCAGGTACAGCGTGCCGAACTCGGGGTCCTCGCGCGACGCCTGCAGCCACGTCCGCATGACGCCGGCGTCGGCCTCGTAGGTGTCGGAGAAGCCCCCGATCACCTTCTCGACCGCCGACCTGGCGTCGGCGCCGTCCCACGGCTGGCTGGCCAGGTCGATGAAGGACGCCATCGTGTCGGTGACCAGGTCGACGAGCACCGCGTTGCGGTTCTCGTAGTAGGTGTAGAACGTCCCGTGGCTGACCCCAGCGCGCTCGGCGATGTCCTGCACGCGGGTGCCCTGCCAGCCCAGCTCGTCGAAGGCCTGACGGGCGGCGGTCCGCAGCTTCTGCATGGTGCGACGTCCCCGTTCGCTGGTCTGTCGCCCGTCCATGGTGCCGGTCCACCTCCGTCAGTCGTGCTGCCCGCGCACCACCCTACTTGACACGCGTGTCAGGTGCGTGTGACGACCCCGTGCAGGTGGCAGGCCACCATCCGGCCCTCGACCGGCTGCAGCGCGGGGGCCGGCCCGTCCACGAACCGCACGACCACGTCACCGCCCTCCGTGCTGATGTCGCTGACGCCGGTGAAGATGCGGTGACGCTCGTCCTTGCGGAGCGCCTCCAGCATCGGCAGCAGCCGGCTGTTCTCGGCGGCCGTGAAGCGGGCGGACCGGCGGTCGGTCCTGACCGCGGTCAGCGGACCTGTCGCCGCCAGCTCGGTCTCGAAGGTGTCGGCGTCGACCTCGGTCCAGCGGCGCTCGAGGAAGTCCACCAGGTCGCTGCCCTCCCAGCCGCACGCCTCGAAGGCGCGCGGGCAGCGCGGGTGGAACTGGCAGCCGGCGGGCGGGTTCAGCGCGTCGGGGATCTCGCCGACGGGCAGGTTCTTGTCCCGCCCCTTGCGGGAGGGGTCCGGCAGCGGTACTGCGCCGAGCAGCGCGTCGGTGTAGGGGTGCTGCGGGTCGTCGTAGATGGCCTTGGCGTCCCCCCACTCCACCAGCTCGCCCAGGTACATGATCCCGAGCTTGTCGCACACGAACCGACCGCTGGTCAGGTCGTGGGTGATGTAGAGGTAGGTCAGGCCCAGCTGCTCCTTGAGGTCGAGCATCAGCTCGAGCACCTTGGCGCGGACGCTCATGTCCAGCGCCGCGACGGGCTCGTCGGCGACGACCAGCTCGGGCTCCGTGATCAGCGTGCGGGCGATCACGACACGCTGCTTCTGCCCACCCGACACGTCCTCGGGGTAGCTGTCCATGTAGCGCGCGGCGGGGGTCAGCCCGCAGCGCTCCAGCATGTCCGACACCCGTCGACGGATCTCCTTGCGGTCGTCGCAGATGCCGTGGATGCGCAGGGGGTGGCCGACGCCCTGCACGATGGTCATCGCCGGGTTCAGTGAGGCGTTGGGGTCCTGGAACACCATGCCCATCTGGCGTCGCAGCGGACGGAACTGCCGCTCGCTCAGCTCGGCGAGGTTCTGTCCCCGCCACCAGACCTCACCGCCGGTCACCGGGGCGAGCCCCAGCACCGACCGGCCCAGGGTGGTCTTGCCCGACCCGCTCTCGCCCACCAGGCCGAAGATGTCGCCCTTGTGCAGGTCGAAGGTGACGTCGTTGACGGCCTTCACCGGGTTGGCGTTCCGGTTCAGGATGCCGCCGGCGTGACCGAACCAGGTCTGCAGGTTGCGGACCCGCAGCATGATGCCGTCGTCGTCGGTGGTGTCGGTCCCCGGCGTGTGGGGGCTGAGGGTGTCGGTGGTGGTCATCGCTCGGTGGCCATCTGCTGGGCCGCGGCGGCCCGGCGGTCGGCGCCGGCGTCGGCCCCGGGATGGAGCAGACAGGCGGCGGAGGTGGCGGTGCTGACAGGGGTCAGCACGGGGTCGACGGTCCGGCAGGCGTCGAACACCTGGTCGCAGCGGGGCGCGAACCGGCAGCCCGACGGGGGGTTCAGCAGGTTCGGCGGGGACCCCTCGATCGAGGACAGCTCGGTCGTGTCGACGCTGATCACGCTGCGCAGCAGCCCCTGGGTGTAGGGGTGCTGGGGGTTGGTGAAGACCTCCTCGACCGGGCCGACCTCGACGATCCGCCCGGCGTACATGACGGCGACCCGGTCACAGGTCTCGGCGACGATGCCGAGGTTGTGGGTGATCAGGATCAGCCCCAGCTCCTCGTCACGGCGCAGCCGGTCCAGCAGGTCCAGGATCTGTGCCTCGACGATGACGTCCAGGGCGGTCGTGGGCTCGTCGGCGATGACCATGTAGGGCCGCATGACGATGCCCAGGGCGATCATGATGCGCTGCCGCATGCCCCCGGAGAACTCATGGGGGTAGTTGTCGGCCCGGGTCGGCGGGATGCCCATCTGCATGAGGGCCTCGCGGGCCATCGCCCGTGCCTCGGCCTTCTTCGTACGGGGGCGGTGGGCCTTGATGGCCTCGACGAAGTGGTCGCTGACCTTCATCAGCGGGTCCAGCCGGGTCATGGGCTCCTGGAACACCAGGGCCATGTCCTCGCCGCGGATACGGCGCAGCTCCCGCGGCCTGATCCCCACGAGCTCCTGACCGTTCAGCTGCACCGAGCCGGCCATCTCCGCCCCGGGCGGCAGCAGCTGCATGAGGGCCTTGCCCATCGTGGACTTGCCGCAGCCGGACTCGCCGACCAGGCCGACGGACTCGCCCCTGGCCACGTCGAGGTCCACGCCGTCGACGGCGTGCAGCATCCCGGAGGGTGTGGCGTAGGCGACCTGCAGGCCGCGGATGCGCAGGACGGTCTCGTTCATCGGTTGCCCTCCAGCCCCGCTGCGCCGTCCTCGGCGTCCAGCTCGGCGGCGTCCTCGCGGGCGCCGACGGCGGCCATGGTCGCGCGGGCACCGCCCTTGACCTTCCCGCGGTAGCCCTTGACGCGCAGCAGCGGGTTGATGATGTCGTTGAGCCCCTCCCCCATCAGCGACAGGCCGGTGACCAGCAGCGTGATGGCGACCCCCGGCCAGAACGCGGTCCACCAGAACCCGGCGACGGAGTCGGCCAGACCCAGGTTGATGTCCAGGCCCCACTCGGCCGTCGGGAAGCGGATGCCGAACCCCAGGAACCCGAGGGCCGCGACCGTCAGCACTGCGTCGGCGGCGTTCAGGGTGAACAGGACGGGGATCGAGGAGACGACGTTGAAGAAGATGTAGCGGAACACGATGGAGGTCCGCGACGCGCCGAGGGAGCGGGCCGCCTCGACGTAGGGCTCCTCCTTGATGGACAGCGTGTGGTTGCGGATCACCCGGAAGTACTGGGGGATGTAGACGGCGCCGACGGCGACGGCCGCAGGTACGTAGGGCGCGTCGATGCCGAGCTGCTCCAGCCGCAGACCCAGCGAGAAGGCGATCATGATCGCCAGCAGCAGCGACGGGAACGCGTAGATGGCGTCCATGGCCAGGACCATCACGCGGTCGAACTTGCCGCCGATGTAGCCGCTGAACAGGCCCAGCGGCACGCCGATGAACATCGCGAACAGCGTCGAGAACGCGACGACGGCGAAGGCGACGCGGGCGCCGAGGATGACACGGCTGAACACGTCGAAGCGGGTGTCGGTCGTCCCGAACGGGTACTCGCGGCTGGGTGCCGCGCGGTTGGGGATCTGCTCGTCGGGCCCGACCCCGATGCAGGCGCCGTTCTCGGCGTTGAAGAACTCGGCGGCGCAGTACTGGTCCTCGCCGAAGGGTGCGACGGAGTCGGCGAAGACCGCCATGACCAGGAACACCAGGGTGATGACGGCACCGGCGATGACCAGGTAGCGGGCCCCGGGGTTGGCGCGCCGCCAGGGACGGAACGCGTGCTCGATGCGTGACCGCAGGCCGGCGCCGGGTGGCGCCGTCTCGACCGGCGCGGCCTCGCGCGGCTGCTCGCTGGTGGGGGCTGCTGCCATGTCAGTACCTCACTCGCGGGTCGATCAGCCCGTTGATGATGTCGATCACGACCGACACCGACACGATCAGGATGGCGATCACGGTCACCAGCACCTGGACGCCGATGTAGTCCCGCGCGTTGATGAAGGCGACCAGCTTGGAGCCGATGCCGGGCCACGAGAACGTCGTCTCGGTCAGGATCGCGCCACCCAGCAGCAGGGCGAACTGCAGCCCGAAGATCGTGATGACCGGGACCAGGGCGTTCTTGAACGCGTGCCGGAACAGCACGGGGCGCTCGCCGACCCCCCTGGCGTGGGCGGACTCCACGTAGTCGGCCCGCAGGGTCTGCAGCATGTTGACCCGCACCAGCCGGATGAAGATGCCGGAGATGACCAGCCCCAGCGTGGCGCCGGGCAGGACCAGGTGCTTCAGCGCGGTGAGCGCGAACTCGGAGTTGCCGGCCAGCAGCCCGTCGAGGACGTAGAAGCCCGTCGGCCCGTCCACCGGCGCGATCCGTGCCGAGATGCGGTTGCCCGTCGGCAGCCAGCCCAGCCAGTTGGCGAAGATCAGCTGTGCCTGGATCCCGAGCCAGAACACGGGGATCGAGAAGCTGACGATGCCGAACAGCCGTGCGCCCCCGTCCAGCGGGGTGTCCCTGAACCGTGCCGACAGCGCGCCGAGCACGATGCCGAGGGGGATGGCGACCAGCATCGCGAACAGCGTCAGCTCGATCGTGGCCGGCAGCAGGTCACCGACCAGCTCGCCGACGGACCGCGAGTCGGTCAGCGGCTGTCCGAAGTCCCCACGGGCGATGTCGCTGAGGTACTCCACGTACTGCACGCCGATCGGACGGTCGACGCCGGCGGCGATGCGCGCGGCCTCGATCCGCTCCTCGCTGGCGCGTCCGGCCAGCGACGCGGTGACGATGTCACCGGGCAGGACCCGGAGCATCACGAACAGCAGCGTCAGCAGCAGCAGCAGGAAGACCGGCGCCAGCGCCAGCCGTACCAGGATGTACTTGCCCAGCCCTGAGCCGGATCCCTTGGTCGACATCTGCACATCCTTGCATGGGGTGATGGGTACGGCCGGGCGCC